>CAZWEZ010000001.1:0-32792 GCA_964632795.1 uncultured Thalassospiraceae bacterium
GCCTTCTCGGGGCCCGACAGGTTGCTCGCGTCGTTCTTGATTCTGGCCATCGCTCGACCCTATCCGCGATCCCTTAATTTACCATGAACTCGATCCGCAGGCTCCATCAAACGTTCCAGCGCCATCAGGCTTCATCCCAATGGCAGCCCAGGCCCAGGCCTCCGGCCGTGTTGGCGACCGTGGCCAGGCAGGGCCGGACGCTTTCCTCGGGTATCCAGACGGCGATTCTGACCACGTACTGCACGGTGCCGTCGGCGCCCGGGATCTTCTCCGCGTTGAGGCGGACGATGTTGGCCTTGAACTGGATGAAGACTTCGCTGAGACGGGCGATCAGGCCGGGCCGGTCGCCGCCGCTGACCACGATCCGGTGGGTGATGCGGCCCGAGGGGCCGTGGACAGGGGCCAGGTCGAAGACGCGGACCGTCAACTCGGCGTTTTCCAGTTCGGGCAGGGCGCGCAGTTCGGATTCAACCGTTTCGCACGATACGTCGTCGGGGAAATCGCATACCGCCGTGAACTCCGCGCCGCCGCCAAGCACCGCGAAGGTGGTGTCGTCGAGGTTGGCCCCCAGGTCGAACAGCCGTCCGGCGATGGCCGCGACGAGCCCGATGCGGTCGGGGCACAGGATGGAGATTATTGCTGTCGTTGCCATGGCGTGGATTTCATCGTCCAAACACTAAGAATCACCTGTATAGCAGGCCGGGGTCATAGAGTCCTGGCATCGGTCCCCGACCGCTCGCCAAGGACAGACCATGCCTCATGGGCGAGGCGAATGACCCGTTCGGTCTCCGACCACAGCCGGAGGGCGGGCAGTTCGTCGAGGCCGAACCAGGAGGCCGCGTCGGCGTCGTCGCCCGGCGTTGCCTCGCCGCTCCGCCAGGCGGCAATGACGTCGACCAGGGTATAGTGGCTGCGGATTCTGCCCGAGCCGTCGGGTTCGATGGAATCGACCACCTCGACGAGTCCCAGTACCTCGATCGTCAGTCCGGTTTCCTCCAGCACTTCGCGGCGGGCCGCCTGAAAGACCGTTTCGCCGACTTCCTGGGCCCCCCCGGGCAGGCTCCATTGGCCACGACGCGGAGGCTTGGCGCGCCGGACCAGCAACACCTTGTCGTCGCGCCAGACGACGGCGCCGACCCCGACGATGGGGCGTTGGGGATAAAGACGTGACATCTTCGTCGCCATTCCTTCGACACTTTTTCAGTATGCCGTCACACGGCGGCTGTACTCCATAACATTTCGCCGTACAATGACCGGGGATTCCCGCGACGGGAACGAAGAATCCATTGGGAGACGGGGGTCATGCCGGGGCCGGATATCAAGTACCGAACCTTCAAGGCCGGACAGTACGTCTTTCGCGAGTTCGAAGTCGGCGACCTTGCTTTCGTGATCAAGTCCGGCGAGGTCGAGATCATAAAGATGATCGACGATAACGAGGTCGTCCTGGGAACCATCGGAGCGGGCGGGATCTTCGGCGAAATGGCGCTGATCGACGACAAGCCCCGCATGGCTTCGGCCCGTGCCATTACCGAAGGAACCACCACCATCGTCGTCACCCGCGACCTGTTCGCCGTCAAATTGAAGAAGACCGACCCGTTCATCAAGGGACTGCTCAACATCCTGGTCAGTCACATCCGTTCCATGTCCGAGAAGGCTGGCAGGGGAACATCCGACGATTAGGCCAGCGACCGGGGAGTCCCCCGACGGGGTCACCTTGGTGGCCTTCTCGCGCGCCTCCTCCTTGATGGCGGCGGTGACCCGGGTTCGGGAGGACCCATGTTCGAAGGTTTCGAAGAAACCGACATCGAAACCGAAGAGGCCGTCATCCGCCTGGTCCACGGTGGTTCGGGGCCGCCGCTGCTGCTGCTCCACGGCTATCCGCAGAGCCACGTCATGTGGCACCGGATCGCGCCACGGCTGGCCGAACGCTTCACGGTGGTGGCCAGCGACCTGCGGGGCTATGGAGACAGTTCCAAGCCGCCCAGCGATCCTTCCCACGAGACGTATTCCAAACGGGCCATGGCGCGCGACCAGGTGGCGGTGATGGCGGCGCTCGGGTTCGGGGAATTCTTCGTCGCCGGCCACGACCGGGGCGGACGGGTCGGCCACCGGATGGCCCTGGACCACCCGCAACGGGTCAAAAAGCTGGCGGTCCTCGACATCGTGCCCACCCGCAAGCTCTACGAGACGTTCACCAAGGAGGTGGCCACCGGGTATTACCACTGGTTCTTCCTGATCCAGGACTTCGACCTGCCCGAGACCTTGATCGGTGGCGCGCCGGAGGCCTATTTGCGCCGCAAGGTGGGCCACTGGAGCGCCGACAAGGACTGCTTCACCGACCAGGCCATGGCCGAATACGTCCGTTGTTTCTCCAACCCCGAAACCATCCATGCCTCGTGCGAGGACTACCGCGCCGCCGCCTCCATCGACCTCGACCACGACCAGGCCGACATCGAGCGCACGGTGGATTGCCCGCTGCTCGCCCTATGGGGGGCCAAGGGGCTGATGGGGCGCCACTACGACGTTCTCGCGACATGGCGCGAGCGGGCCTCGGACGTCGGCGGCCGGGCGCTGCCCTGCGGCCATTTCCTGCCCGAGGAGGCGCCCGAGGAGACCTGCCAGGAAATCGTCCGGTTCCTCGACGCGTGATACCGGCGGTATGAGTTGCGTTCGCCGCCGGGGTGTACAATGCTAGGGCCATGAACACCGAAGACGAAAAACCGCAGACGGACGACCAAACTCCAGCGAAAGGCGAACGGAAAGCCACCAAGATGCGGCTGGGGGCGAAGCTGCGCGCCTATTTCCTGGCCGGCATCCTGGTTACCGCGCCGATTTCGATCACCTTCTATCTGGCCTGGATTTTCATCGATTTCGTCGACCGCCAGGTGACGCCGCTGATCCCGTCCAAGTACAACCCGGAAACCTACCTGCCGTTCAGCACCCCGGGCCTGGGGCTGCTCATCGTCTTCATCTTCCTGACCCTGGTCGGGGCCCTGACCGCCGGCTTCCTGGGCCGCCAGGTTCAACGGACCAGCGAGCGGTTCATGGCCCGCATGCCGGTGATCCGCAACGTCTACGGGGCCATCAAGCAGGTCCTGGAGACGGTCCTGGCCCACCAGTCGGAGGCCTTCCGCGAGGCGGTGCTGGTCGAATATCCCCGCCGCGGCATGTGGGCCATCGCCTTCATCACCGGGCGCACCGAGGGCGAGGTGCAGAGCCTGATCGAGGACGAGGTCATCAACATCTTCCTGCCGACCACCCCCAACCCGACCTCGGGATTCCTGCTGTTCGTCCCCAGGAGGGACCTGGTGCCGCTGTCGATGAAGGTGGAGGAGGCGATCAAGATGGTGATCTCGGGAGGCATCGTCACCCCTCCCGACCGCCGTCCATTGGAAGAACAGCGCAAACCCAAGGTCGCCGCCGCCACCTACGAGGACATCGACATCCTGCGCGAAAAGCACCGCGCCCCGGTCCTGGTGACCAAGAAGAACTGATTCACCCCGACCTGAGGAACTTCACCGCCGCGTCGCGCTCGAACAGGTAGAGCAGGGTGCGCAGGGCCTCGCCGCGCTTGGTCTTGAGTTCGGGGTCGCGCTCGAGGATCAGGGCGGAGTCGTCGCGCGCCGCGGCCAGCAACTCGCCGTGAACCGACAGGTCGGCCATCCGGAACTCGGGGATACCGCTCTGGCGGGTGCCGAGCAGTTCGCCGGCGCCGCGCAGGAGCAGGTCTTCCTCGGCGATGCGGAAACCGTCGTCGGTCTGGCGCAGGATGTCGAGCCTGGCCCGCGCCGCTTCCGTCAGCGGCGGCGCGTACAGCAACAGGCAGGTGGACGCGACGTCGCCCCGGCCGATGCGGCCCCGCAGCTGGTGGAGCTGGGACAGGCCGAAGCGCTCGGCGTGCTCGACCACCATCACCGTCGCCAGGGGCACGTCCACCCCGACCTCGATGACCGTGGTGGCGACCAGGATATCGACCGCCCCCTCGGCGAAGGCCTCCATCACGGCGTCCTTGACCGCTCCCTTGAGGCGGCCGTGGACCAGGCCGACCCGTTCTCCGAAGAGTTGGGACAGGTGCTGGTGGCGTTCCTCGGCGGCGGCCACGTCGAGGACTTCCGATTCCTCGACCAGCGGGCACACCCAATAGGCCTTGGCCCCCTTGGCCAACTGGCGGGCGAGAGCGGCGGTGATGTCGTCCAGGCGTTCCAGGGGCATGACCCGGGTGTCCACGGGAAGCCGCCCGGCCGGTTTTTCGAGGAGGCGCGAAACGTCCATGTCGCCATACGCCGTCAGCATCAGGGTCCGGGGGATGGGGGTGGCGGTCATCACCAGCACGTCCACGGCGGTCCCCTTGGCGGTCAGGGTCAGGCGCTGATGGACCCCGAAGCGGTGCTGTTCGTCGATCACCGCCAGGGCCAGGTCGTCAAAAACGACGTCTTCCTGGAACAGGGCGTGGGTGCCGACCGCCAGCGGCGTCGTGCCGTCGGCCAGGCCTTGGAGCAGTCTTTCGCGAATCTTGCCCTTCTCGCGGCCGGTCAGCAGGATGACGTCGATCCCGGCGGCCTCGGCCAGGGGGGTAATGGTGGCCAGGTGCTGGCGGGCCAGGATCTCGGTCGGCGCCATCATCGCCGCCTGGGCACCGCTCTCGACGGCGGCGAGCATGCTCAACAGGGCGACCACGGTCTTGCCGCTGCCGACGTCCCCCTGCAACAGCCGCAACATGCGGTCGCCGCTCGCCATGTCGGCGGCGATCTCCCGGAGCACGTCCCCCTGGGAGGTAGTGAGGGCGAAGGGGAGGGCGTCCGTCACCTTGCCCTGGAGACGCCCGTCTCCCTTGATCGAGCGGCCCTTGAGACGGCGCATAGTGCGGCGCACCAGGGCCAGCGCCAGCTGGTTGGCCAGCAACTCGTCGTAGGCCAGGCGCGAGCGGGCCGGGGTCAGGGGCTCCAACGCCGCCTCGTCGCCGGGAGCGTGGGCCTCCAGCAGGGACTCCCGCCACGGTTTCCAGCCCCGGCGGGCGAGGAAGGCCGGATCTCCCCATTCGGCCAACTCGGGCGCCTGGTCGAGGGCGGCGCGGAGCGCCTTGCCCAGCACCTTCAACGACAGGCCCGTGCTCGACGGGTAGACCGGCTCGACCGCCTGCAGGCGGTCCAGTTCCTCGATGGTGCCGATATGGTCGGGGTGGGTGATCTGGATTTCACCTCCGAAGGCCTCGACCTTGCCGCTGACCACCCGGGTCTCGCCCTCGGGCAGGGTGCGGCGCAGGTAGTCCGCGTGGGCGTGGAAGAAAACCAGGGCCAGCGTCCCCGTATCGTCGGAACAATAGACCTTGTAGGGCAGGCGGCGGTTGGCCGGCTTGCGGTGGCGGTCGATGCGCACCGTCAAGGTCGCCACCACCCCGAGCTTGGCCTGGCCCACCTTGGGCGCGTAGCGGCGGTCGATGATGCCGCTCGGCAGGTGCCAGAACAGATCGACGATCCGCCCCCCCGCCGCCTTCTCCACGGATTTGGCGATGCGCGGCCCGACGCCCGGAAGCTCGGTGACCGGCTTGAACGGTGGGTAGAGGATTTCAGGACGCATGTCTCTAATACCAAGGCTGACAGATGTCGGGCAACTCTCTATATCGTAGTCCCGCCGTCGGAGGACTCAATGCCCGAATCGACCGATATCCGCCGCAAGCGCCTGTTGTTCCGCAGCAACCACCGCGGGATGCGGGAAATCGACGTCCTGGTCGGCGGTTTCGCCCGACGGCACCTGGACGACCTCGACGACCAACAGGTGATCCGTTTCGAGGCCCTGCTGGAGGAGAGCGACCACGATCTCTTCAACTGGATCACCGGCAAGAAAGCCCTGCCGGAGGGCCTGGACCACGACCTGATAAAGCTCATAATCAAGTTCAAAAACGAACCGTACCAGCCTTGAAATCACTGAGGAAATATCTTTCCGAACCCGGCCGCATCCTGATCTCCGGCGCGCCCGGGGGGGTCGATGGGCTGATCCTTGCCGAGCTGTCGGCAAACGACGGAGAGGAGGGGGGGCGCGACATCCTGTTCGTCGCCCGCGACGACGTCCGGATGGCCCGCATGGCGGAAACCCTGTCGTTCTTCGCTCCCCAGCTGGAACGCCTGGAGTTCCCGGCCTGGGACTGCCTGCCCTACGACCGGGTTTCGCCAAACCCGGAGATCGTCGGCCGACGCATCCATACCCTGACCCGGCTGCTGGAAGGCGAGCCGGCGAAGGCGGGCCGGGTGGTCCTGACCACGGTCTCGGCGCTGCTCCAGCGGGTTCCGCCGCGCGCCGCCTACGCCGGCAGGACCATGGCCATCGCCGTCGGCGGGAACTTCGATCCCCAGGCACTGACGGCATTCCTGTCCGGGGTCGGCTATGGGCGCTGCGATACGGTCATGGAACCCGGCGAATTCGCCATCCGGGGGGGCATCATGGACATCTACCCGCCCGGCCAGCCGGCGCCGCTTCGCCTGGATTTCTTCGGAGACACGCTGGAAGGCATCCGCACCTTCGACGCCGCCACCCAGCGGACCACCGGCAAGCTGGCCGCCTTCACCGTCAAGCCGGCCAGCGAGATCCTGCTCGACGAGGAGGTGATCTCACGCTTTCGCTCCGGCTACCGGACCCTGTTCGGGGCCACGGCCGGCGACGACCTCCTCTACGAGGCGGTTTCGGCGGGCCGCCGGCACCTGGGCATGGAGCACTGGCTGCCCCTCTTTCACCAACCCCTGGAGACGCTCGCCGATTACATGCCGGGGGCGCCCCTGGTCCTCGACCATCAGGCCGAAGAGGCCCGCGATGCCCGTCTGGAGCTGATTGGCGAGTACTACCGGGCGCGTACCGACATGGCCGGCAAGGGGACGGCTGCGGACGCCTCACCCTACCACCCCGTCCCCCCGGACCGCCTTTATTTGGACCTGGCGCAGTGGGACGGACTGCTGTCGAAGCGCCCGGTGGCCGTCCTGTCCCCCTTCGCCGCTCCCGAGGGAGAGGCGGCCGTGGACGCCGGGGGACGGCAGGGCAGGGACTTCAGCGAGGCCCGGGTCGATCCCGGCGCCAACGTCTTCGACATCCTCCGCGACCACGTTTCCGCGGAACGCAAGGCCGGCCGCCGGGTGGTCGTCGCCGCCTTCACGCAAGGCTCCCGCCAGCGCCTGGGGAACCTCCTCGGGGAACACGGCATGGAGAACCTGTGCCCCGTCGATGACTGGCCTCAGGTGGCCGGGCTCGACGATGGCGCGGTCGCCCTGGCGGTGGTCGGGCTGGATCATGGGTTCACCACCCCCGAACTGGCGGTGATCGGCGAGCAGGACATCCTCGGTCAACGCCTGAACCGGCCGGCGCGGCGCAGGGTCCGCCCCGAAAACATCATCGCCGAGGCGTCGTCGCTGCACGAGGGGGATCTGGTGGTCCACGCCGACCACGGTATCGCCCGCTACCAAGGACTGGTCGCCGTCCAGGCGGCGGGGGCGCCGCACGACTGCCTGGTCCTGATCTACCAGGGCGGCGACAAGCTGTTTCTGCCGGTCGAGAACATCGAATTGATCTCCCGCTTCGGTTCGGAGGGTTCGGAAGCGACCTTGGACCGTCTGGGCGGGGCCGCCTGGCAGGCTCGCAAGGCCCGGCTGAAAAAACGCATCCGCCACATGGCCGACGAGCTGATCAAGGTGGCGGCCGCCCGCGCCCTGCGTCCCGGCGCCACGATGACGCCGAGCGAGGGGCTGTTCGACGAATTCTGCGCCGGCTTTCCCTTCGTCGAGACCGAGGACCAGCATCGGGCCATCGCCGATGTCCTGGACGACCTCGCCGGCGGTTCGCCGGCCGACCGCCTGATCTGCGGCGACGTCGGTTTCGGCAAGACCGAGGTCGCCCTGCGCGCCGCCTTCGTCGTCGCGATGACCGCCAAGCAGGTCGCCGTGGTGGTGCCGACGACGCTGCTCGCCCGCCAGCACCACCAGACCTTCCGCCGCCGGTTCGTCGACTACCCGTTGCGGGTCGAGCAAATCTCCCGGCTGGTCCCCGCCGGCCAGGCCAAGAAAGTCAAGGCCGGGTTGGCCGACGGCACCGTCGATATCGTCATCGGCACCCACGCCCTGCTGGCCAAGGACATCCGCTTCCGCGACCTGGGCCTGCTGGTGGTTGACGAGGAACAGCACTTCGGCGTCGCCAACAAGGAGAAACTCAAACGGCTCAAGACCGATGTCCACGTCCTGACGCTGACCGCGACGCCGATCCCGCGCACCCTGCAGCTCGCCCTCAGCGGGGTCAGGGAAATGAGCCTGATCGCCACCCCGCCGGTGGACCGCTTGGCGGTGCGCACCTTCATCCTGCCCTTCGATCCGGTGATCGTCCGCGAGGCCATTCTGCGCGAGCGTTTCAGGGGCGGCCAGACCTTCTACGTCTGTCCCCGCATCGAGGACATCGACAGGGTGGCCGAACGGCTCCGGGAACTGGTCCCGGAGGTGACCATGCTCACCGCCCACGGGCGGATGGCGGCGCGCAAGCTGGAAACCGCCATGACCGCCTTCTACGACGGCAAGGTGGACCTGTTGCTGTCCACCAACATCATCGAATCGGGCCTCGACCTGCCCGCCGTCAACACCATCGTCATCCACCGCGCCGACATGTTCGGCCTGGCCCAGCTTTACCAACTGCGCGGCCGGGTCGGACGGTCCAAGGTGCGGGCCTATGCCTATCTCACCCTGCCGCCGCGCCAGAAACTGTCGCAGGCGGCCGAAAAGCGGCTCAAGGTGATGCAGACCCTGGACACCCTGGGCGCCGGGTTCACGCTGGCCAGCCACGACCTCGACATCCGCGGCGCCGGCAACCTGCTCGGCGCCGAGCAGTCGGGCCATATCCGCGAAGTCGGCATCGAGCTCTACCAGCAGATGCTGGAAGAGGCCGTGGCCGAGGCCCGGGGCGCCGGGGGGGCGGAAGGGGCCGACGTCGCCGACGACGACTGGAGCCCGCAGATCGCCATCGGCATGCCGGTGCTGATCCCCCAGGACCTGGTCGCCGACCTCAACGTGCGTCTGGGGCTCTACCGGCGGTTGGCCAGGCTGAACGAACGGCTGGAGATCGACGCCTTTGCCGCCGAGATGATCGACCGCTTCGGGCCACTGCCCCCCGAGGTCGACAACCTGCTGAGGACGGTGGCCATCAAGCAGATGTGCAAGAAGGCCGGCATCGACAGGGTGGAGGCGGGACCGAAAGGGGCGGTGGTGTCGTTCCGCGGCACCCGCTTCGCCAACCCGGCCGGTTTCGTCGCCTACATCACCGCCCACGCCGGAACGGCCCGGCTGCGCCCCGACCACAAGCTGGTCTACATGCGCACCTGGGACGACCCCGAGGTTCGCCTGGACGGCGTCCAGCGGCTGATCGGCGATCTGGCGGCGATTGCCGCCGGGTAGGGGGCAAGCACTTACGTCGCGGCGCCGACTTCGCGGGCGGCGTCCAGGACCCGGGCCAACACCTCCGGTTCCTGGGCCCCGGCGATGACCAGTTGGCCGTTGAAGACGATCGACGGCACGCCGTTAATTCCCAGGCGATGGGCGCGGGCGTTTTCCTCGTAGACCAGGGCCAGGTCCTCGTCGCCGCGGAGGTAGGTGTCCAGCCGCCCGGCATCCAGGCCGAGGTTCCGGCCCAGGGCCACCAGGGTGGCGATGTCGCCGATGTCCTTGCCGTTGACGAAGTACTCGAAGAACAGGGCCTCCACCATATCGCCGGCCCTGTCGGCGCGCTCGGCGAAGTGGACCAGGCGGTGGGCGTTCACCGTGTTGGGGGTGTGGCGGATGTCCTCGAAGTTGAAGTCGATCTCGACCGTCTGGCCGGCATCGTGGATGGCCCCGAAGATACGCCGCACCCGCGATTCGCTGCCGAACTTCTTGACCAGATAGGCGTCCCGGTCGATGCCGCCCGGGGGCATTTCCGGGTTGAGCAGAAAGCAACGCCAACCGGGCTTGAGCCGCACCAGGGGTCTCAGGGCGAGCGCTCGCTCCAGCCTGCGCTTGCCGATGTAGCACCACGGACAGACGACATCGAAGATGATCTCGATCCGCATCCCGTCTTCCCCGGAGACCGTCATTCCAGGTCTACCCGCGCTTGTGAATTGGCGGATGGGGGGGGAGAATGTACCACATCACCCATAAATGGCTGAATCCCTGGGTTCTTAGCCCTCTCTGGCAATCGCCAGTGTACCAATCCGGTGTATCATTTGGAAGAATTTTGAAACCGGGTTCACTGGGAGTTTTTTTGGCTGAAGGTGGTCTTCGATCCCCGAACGCGCCTACCCTGGTGACGTGGAAGGTCAGCTTTTGCCAAATGCTCCCGCCAGCAGCACAAATCCCCAAAACCGGGAAACCCATCAGCCAAACACACAGGCCCGTCACATTAAAAAATCAGCAAGCGTTTTTACACAGCCTGGGTCAAAAGCAGACGTTCCTCGCGGATCGGAAAGTGTTAAGGTTTTTGCTTACGAAATTGATCGGTGCTGCCCATGAATACCCGACAGTTAGGCGACATCACCATCAACCGTATTCTAGAGCTGGAAGCGCCCTTGGCCCGGCTGCAGGAATACTTCGACGAGGCCTTGCCTGAAGCAATCGAACCCCACCGCCATTGGCTCGAGCCCAAGGCGCTCGATCCGGAGACCGGTATGATGATCCTGCCGGTGCAGTCCTATTTGCTGCGTACTCGCCATCACATCATACTCATCGATACCTGCATCGGCTGCCGCAAGTCCTACGAAGGCGTTCCCGAATGGAAAGACTTGCGCGACGAGACCTGGCTACGCAATTTCGCGGCCGCCGGAGTGGGACCGGGAGACATCGATTACGTGTTCTGCACCCATCTGCATTTGGACCATTGCGGCTGGAATACGCGTCTGGTGGATGGCCGCTGGACGCCGACCTTCCCCAATGCCAAATATATTCTCGCTGCGGACGAATACGCGGCCTGCGAGGCGGACGGCACCGCCGTCTTCCACGAAAACGTGTTGCCCATCATGGAAGCCGGGCAAGCGGTTCTGGTCGATACGGACTACACCCTCGACGACGAAGTCTGGCTGACCCCGGCGCCCGGCCATACGGCCGGCCATGTCGCCGTAAATATCGCTTCCAAGGGTCGCAACGCGGTGATGATCGGCGATATGATGCACAGCCCAATCCAACTGGCGCACCCCGAATGGAGCCCCAATTTCGACCACGATCCGGCGCTCTCCACCGAGACTCGCCGACGATTCCTGGACAGCCATTGCGAGACCGACATTCTGGTGCTGACCGCCCATTTCCCGTCGCCCTCGGTTGGCCATGTGACGTCCCACGCCGAGCGGGTCTTCGATTTCGAATACATGCCGTCCGCCTCAGCGATATGACCTTCTTTCCTATAGTTTTCGACTCTTTTTCCTGTTCGACGGAATGTCCACACATGGCTGAGGCTGTTGAAGAACTATTTTAGGCACCTTCGAGCGAAAGATCGTTTCGAGATCCCGCTCCTTGCAGCAAGAATGATTCAAGGTAGTCACAGCGTTTATTTTATTGTTGCGTCGAGATGGTTGTCTCCAGAGTTCTTCAACACCCTCGGCTATCAGCGGCGGTTCCAGGCTACCACAGAGCACGGTTGCTAACAGGGGATAATCGCGTCTTATTATTGGGATGCGTTCAAGGGTTTTCTGACCCGAATCCACAAACTTCCTTGGCTGTAAAATTCCTGGCGGTCCCGCCACGTCGGAAACCAAGGGTCGGGGATGAAATCCTCCTCCCGTCCAGGGCCTTTGGGATCAACAACGCGGCGGGTGTCAACCGGATCAAAACCGGCGGCTCGGAACATTCCCACCCAGTCGCTCTCGCCCAGCCATTGCATTGGGACGCCGAGTTCATCAGCCCATCCCGCTGAAATGGTATTTTCCCGATAGAAGCCGATGATGATCTCGGCGCGTCCGCCCGGTTTCAAAACCCGGTGAACCTCATTGATTGCGGCGCCGAGGTCGAGCGAAAAATAGAGAGCTTCCATGGAAAACACCCGGTTCACGGCCGCGTTCTCCACAGGCAGTGATTCAAACTGAGCGTGCTTAAAGGAGATATCGGGGTAATGGGTACTCAATTTTTTTGCCCGGTCGATCATGTTGGCGGCGCCGTCTATGCCGATCGCCTGGCCGCCGGTGATGCCGGCCAGCATGCGTGTCGCCCAACCGTTGCCGCAGCCGAGATCGAGGATTACCTCGCCAGCGCGTAAGTCCATTTGGTTCACCGCCACCTCCACGGTGCCGGTGTGGCTGTCCTGCATTTCCTCGGCCTGGTCGGTCTCGGCCCAGGTGTCGAAAACCGACGTTGCCTCTGTATTCATACGAACCGATCTTTCCCAGATGACCTTCAAATTCACGTCATCTATATCCAAGTGCCACCAGTACCGGAAGGGTTTATTCCGCAGGTATCTGACAGCCAGTATGTCTTTTGTTGGCTGAGGGTGTTGAAAAACTCTGACGGCGTGCATCCTGGCGCAACGATAGAATCAAAACCCCAATGGCCTTGAATCATTATTGCCGCAGAGGATGGGGTGGCGAATCAATCTTTCGTTCGAAGGGGCCTAAAATAGTTTTTCAACAGCTTCAGCTATACTCGGAAGTGACGGTAATTCCGCCTGAGGTCTGCTTTCAAGCATAAAGCGGACATCGGTGCCCCTAGGTTCAATCGACATTCATGATTCGCTTCCGACGTTGGCGCAAATCCTGCGAAGCGCGGAGCGCGAAGCAGGATGGCGGATGGGGTGGGATTCGAACCCACGAGACCCTTTCGGGCCTGCCGGTTTTCAAGACCGGTCCCTTCGACCACTCGGGCACCCATCCTTTGCTTTTAAATCAACGTCTTAAGGCGTCATCGCAGACCCACCAAAAGGGAGCCGTGGGGCGTTTGCAATCCAATGGCTTGGCCATTGTTCTAGGTGCGTTCGCAGGGTGGTGTCAATTCGATTTACAGGTTCGTCTTGTCGGCTAGGAATGGAGCGGGTGTAAGCGTCGACCTTGCCGAGTTAGAGAACAGCCTGAACCCGAAACGGACATCGAGGCCCGCTTACGGATGATGCAAAAGGGATCCCTTTACTGCCGTGGCGGGATGCGGATTTAAAGCATGACTCCGGTGACGAGTCCGGCGGAAGGGGCCGCAATGCGCTCTCATCGGGGGCGGGAACTCTGGTCCGGAGGAGGAAAATGAAGCCGCTCCTGACCAGGAAGCGCATGCGGCGATGCTATGCGCGGCGTGATGGTGGAGCCGGCTCAGACGACACAGGACCGCAGCGTGATCAACGCGACCTCGGGTGGCACGTTGAAACGCATCGGCACCACGCTTGTGCCGATGCCGGTGGTGACAAACATGGCCTTGGTTCCCTCGCGGGTCCAGCCATGTAGGTGATCGTAGGTATGTCCGTTGTAATGCAACGGGGGGCTGAGATCGCCCAGCCTCACCTGCCCGCCGTGGGTGTGGCCGGCTAGCGTAAGGGGTACCCTGGCAGGGATATCGGGAAACACCGCCGGATCGTGGCTGAGCATTATCACGGGCTCATCTTCAGGAACCTCGGCGAGGGTGCCGTTGATGTCCGCTCGGCGGGTCGTGCGATCTGCGAGCCCCGCTACCCAGAACCGCCCGTTACCGGTTTCAATGCAGGTGGTTTGGTTTTCCAGGACCGGGATGCCGGCCTGCTCCAGGGCTTGGCGAACCGCCACGCCATCGTACCACCAGTCGTGATTGCCAAGCACCGCCAGGACACCAAGCCGTGCTTCGAGACGGCCAAGCCGCTTCATGATCAGGCGCGGCTCCACAAATTTGCCAAAAAGCACGTTCCGGACCACGTAGTCGCCCAGCAGCACCACTAGGTCGGCCTGCAACCGGTTTACCCGCTTCACCACTTGGTCCACCTTGGCTAGGTTTACATGGGGGGCGCCCACGTGCAGGTCTGAGAGAACTGCGATTCGGAGTGGGTCCATGGTCTCCGGCCAGAGGCGTGTGGCAAGGGAGGCGGGGCGGACAATCAGGCGTCTCGGTTCGATCCCAAGGCTCCAGACGCCAAGACTCACGCCCAAAGATACCGGCGACACCAGCCCTCGCAACCAAAGCATCTTGATCACTCCTATCGCTTTCGAGGATACCCTGGAACGAAAACGGCTTCCAGTCCTGCTCGACCGGACATCGTGGCCCACGAGAGTTGTCGCGGCGTGAGTCTGCTGTTGTTAAGGGTTGTCGGACGCCTGCCGTCGCTGGGCGTCGCGTTCGAAGGTCTCGATGCGGCTCGCCGGTGTCGGCGCCGGTATCCAGCTCCTCCTGCGACGCTGGCACGACGAGCAGTTCACGCGCCTGCGCCAGGTTCTCGGGGCGTCCGCCGTTGGCGAACAGGCCGTAGTGGCGGATGCGGTGAAAGCCATAGGGCAGGGCGTGGATGAGGAAACGGCGGCGGAACAGCCCGGGGGCGTCAGAGTGGCTCGAAGGGGGAGAGGTCGCGCCGTTTGTGGCAGTAGTGAATACCCCAAACAACGGTGGTCACGGCCAGCACGCCAAGGACGGCCAGAAACAGGCCTCCGCCGCCCAGCGCGGCCCCGAACCCTTCCGAAACCTGGCTCAAATAGTCGGCGTTGTTTTCCATAACCATGTCCATTCTCGGGTCGCCCGGAGATTCTCCCGTTATTGGAAGACCCGGTCAGTGACCGCCGTCACAGTGGATACGAAAAAGCAACGTTTCGCGCCGGTCCGGCGCCTGTTGTTTCAATCCTGTTCTGGTTTCCTGGAAAAGTCTTTCCGAAAAAGGTCCGAACTTTTCCGAATACCGTCTCTCATTCAGGTCGGGTCCCATTTGGAGCAGCTCGATAGGGGGGGTATGAAAAGCGGGCACGACCGATTTGTTGGAGCGGGCCAACACCTCAAGCATGACCCGACCCATATCGGACTCTTCTAGAAATTTTCCCGCCCCGCCACCATTGCCGCACCTTCAAGTTGCGGCAGAATACGATTTTTTTCTATTGACAGCCCAAAGCCACTATTCTATTATTCAAGCGATCTATTGAATATGGTATAGTGGTGATCGGGGGCACGTCAATGCGCAAAACGGACCGTCAATGATAAACGCGAAACCCCGGGAAAGGAGTCAGCCCGGGGTTGCCATATGTCCAGCCGCCTAGCGCCAGGGAACTGAACCATGAAAATTAATATTGTCCTGAACGACCCTCCCTACGGCAGCGAGCGTTGTTTCAACGCTCTTCGGCTGGCGCAGGCGCTCTTGAAGAGCGAACCGAAACCGGAGCTTTCGGTCTTCCTCATGGCCGACGCCGTCGTCTGCGCCAAGGCCGGGCAGACGACCCCGAACGGCTACTACAACCTGGAACGCATGATCACTGACGTCTCCCGCGAGGCGCGGGTGCTTCTCTGCGGCAGCTGCATGGACTCCCGCGGGCTCACCGACGACGAGATGGTCGAAGGCGCCGCGCGCAGCACCATGCCGGAACTCGCTCAACTCACCCTGGAAGCCGACCGGGTGCTGGTGTTCTGAGGGCTGAAATCCCAGGAGGGAAGGGAAAATGCACATCGTTGTAATCGGCGGCTCGTTCGGCGGCCTGACGGCGGCCTTCGACTTGCGCCGTCTGCTCCCCCCCCGCGAGCACGACATCACGGTGATCTCCAAGGAGCGCCGCTTCATCTTCATTCCTTCCCTGCCCTGGGTCGCCATGGGCGAGAAGACCGTCGCCGACATCTCGTTCGACCTCGAACGGCCGTTGACCTCGAAGGCGATCGGCTTCGTCGAGGCGGCGGTGAGCCGGATCGATCCGCAAGCGGGCAAGGTCCACACCGATACCCGGTCCTACGACTACGACTACCTGGTCGTCGCCACCGGCCACCGCAGCGCCAACGAAGCGGTGCCCGGCCTCGGCCCTTTCGACGGTCCCGGGCATTCGCTGATGTCGCCGCCCGAGGCCGAGGAGGCTCGCCAGGCCTGGGCCGCCTTCCTTCGCGACCCGGGACCCATGGTCATCGGCTGCGCCCCCGGCGCCAGTTGCATCGGACCGGCCTACGAGTTCCTGTTCGAGGCCCATCACGCCCTCAAGCAGCGGAGGTTGCGCCACAAGGTGCCGATCGTTTTCGTCACTCCGGAGCCGTTCCTCGGCCATTTCGGAGTCGGCGGCTTCGGCAAGGGGCGGCAGTTCTTCGAAGGTGAATTCGAACAGCGCGATGTCCGCTACTTCACCTCGGCGACGGTTTCCAGGATCACCGCCGAGGCGGTGGAACTCGCCGACGGCAAGGCCTTCGAGTCGCGCTTCTCGCTCATCATTCCGCCGCTCGGCGGCATCAAGGCGGTCGCCGACTCGCCGGGCCTCGGCAATCCCAAGGGATTCGTTCCCGTGGACGCCTACTACCGGCACCGGGAATTCCCCAACATCTACGCCGTCGGGGTCGCCGTGGCCATGGCCCCGGCCGAGGAGACGCCGGTGCCGGTGAACTTCCCCAAGACCGGCCACATGACCGAGCAGATGGCGAAGATCGCGGCCAAGAACATCGCCGCCGACATCCGGGGCGGGGAAATGGAGAGCCACGAGCTGAGCGCCGAATGCATCATGGACATGGGCGATACGGCGGCCCACATGAAGGCCGATCCGATTCGCCCGCCGCGCAACGTTTCCGAAATGAGCAAGGGCAGGCGCTGGCTGTGGGCCAAGCGTTTCTTCGCCAACTATTACCTGTGGAAGATCAGGCGCGGCGCCACCCGCAGCCCGAAATGGGTGTGGTAGAACGTGTAGTCCGGATCAGGAGCGACAAAACCTTGCCCAACCAGAGCCCGAAAGATTTGTTGCTCGACCAATTCGCGACCGTCGCGAAGGCGTTGGGCCATCCCAACAGGCTGGACCTCCTGGAGCATCTCGGCCAAGGCGAACGCAGCGTGGAATCCCTGGCCAAGGTCGCCGGCCTCACCATCGCCAACACGTCCCAGCATCTGCAGCATCTTCGGCGGGCCGGATTCGTCACCTCCCGGAAGGAGGGGCTCCACGTGTATTCCCGTCTCGCCGACGACGATGTGATCGACCTTCTCCGCGCGCTCCGCCACACCACCGAGCGACACCTGGGAGAGATCGACAGGGTGGTGTCCGGATACTTCCACGAGCGCGACAGCCTGGAGGCCATCTCGCGCACCGAGCTCATGCGCCGGGCCAAGAATGGGTTGGTTACCGTCCTCGACGTCCGGCCCACTGAGGAATACGAGGCCGGCCATATCAAGGGTGCCGTCAACCTTCCGCTCGAGGATATCGAGAAGCGCCTCGGCGAGCTTCCCAAGGAACTGGAGATCATCGCCTACTGCCGCGGCCCCTATTGCGTGCTGGCTTTCGAGGCGGTCGCCGAGTTGCGCAAGAAGGGCTTCAAGGTCAGGCGTCTGGAGGAAGGTTATCCGGAGTGGAAAGCTTCGGGTCTGCCAATCGAGGAAGGGTAGTCGTTTTCGATAAACACCACCACGCTACCGCTGGACGGGAAATATTGCAAACAATTGAATTTATTCGATTTTATTTCAGGCGTTCCTGCTGTTTTTCCGTTAGACGACAACGCTTTAGCTTCATTCCGCCACCCTAGATAATCAACGCTGTCTAGGACAGCCCCTTACCTTTTCACCGACACGCGTCCTCGGTGCAGGGAAGATTCAACGCTGTAGACCCCCAGCGCAAGCCAGATGCAGCCGAAGGTCACCATATGCACCACGGTGAAGGGTTCATTGTAGATGAAAACGGCGAGCAGGAAATGGCCGCTGGGCGTGATGTACTGGAAGAACCCGACGCTCGACAGCCGCAGCCGCTTGGTCGCCTGGATGAAAAGGATGAGCGGCAAGGCGGTGAACACGCCGGCCAGGGCCAGCAGGCCGTCGATCTCCCAACCCAGCCGTCCCATGGCGCCGCTTCCCTCGAGTCCCAGATAGACCAGGAAGCCCAGCGCCAGCGGGCAGGCGATCAGCGTTTCCACGAACAGTCCGCCAATGGCATCGACCATCGCCACCTTGCGGATCAGGCCGTAAATGCCGAAGCTGAACGCGAGGGTCAGGGAAACCCATGGAAATTGACCCAACTGCACCACCTGGAAGGCAACCCCGAGGGTCGCCAATACAACCGCCCCCCACTGCCAGAACCGCATTCTCTCCTTCAGGAACAGGACCCCTAACAGGACACTGACCAGGGGGTTGATGAAGTAACCGAGACTGCTTTCCAGAACCCGATCGTTGGTGATCGCCCAAATGAAAACCACCCAGTTGACGGCCACGAACAGCGTCGAAAGGGTCAGCGTCGCCAGGAGTCTGCGGTTCCCAAACGCCTGTCCGACCTTGCGCCAGCCGCGCAGGAAAAAGAGCAGCGCGGCGAGCAGGATCACCGACCAGACGATCCGATGAGCCACCACCTCGAACGCCGGAACCTGGGCCAGCGACTTGAAATAGATCGGGATCACACCCCAGAAGGAAAAAGCGCCGAAGGCACAGAGTGCACCCAGGAGCGAAGTACTGGAGGTGTCCGTCGTCCGGAGGGCCTGCATGCCAAGGTTCCTATGTATGCGGACAGCTTCATAGCGTCATTGCGGGCAAACGCAACCCGGGATTCCGGCTTGCACGCGGTTGTGGGGGATTTAGACGACGATTCCCGGCGTGTACGGGGATGACCGGGAGTTCGCGGCGAACGCCCGTCCGTAGGCGTCGTAGGCCGCGATTCCGGTCGCTGGCGGAAGACCTGTCGGCGGTTTCTTCCGCCTCTTCCCGTTTTTCCTCTTTCAGGTCAGCCACCGCCTCGGTCTTGGTCTACCTGCCTGCACGGCTTCCAAGTCGTTAATATATATGGCAAAAACACTGAAAAATCAAAAAAACGCCCCGGCCAGGACCGTCTCCTGAACGATTGGCATTTGCCCTGTCGTCCCTCTCTGTGGCAAAAGATGAGATCGCCGGCAGGGTGTTGGAGCAGACATGACGAGAACGAACGTTTTGTTTCGGGGGGTGTTCTGGGTCCTTTTCACCTCCGCGCTGTTGATCTCGTTTTCCGCCAAGGCCACCACCCAGCCATTCGCCCAATGGCTCGATGGCCTGCGCCGGGAAGCCGCCTCCAGCGGCATCCGCGAGACCACCCTCGACAGCGCGCTGAGCGGGATCAAGCCCATTCCCCGGGTCATCGAACTGGACCGCAATCAACCGGAATTCACCCTGACCTTCCAACAGTACCTGAACCGCGTGGTTCCACAGGCGCGGGTGGAGAAGGGAAGGGCCAAGCTCAAGGAAAACCGGGCGCTTCTCGAGAAAATCGGCCGCCAATACAATGTCCAGCCCCGCTTTATCGTGGCCTTCTGGGGCATCGAAACCGACTTCGGACGCATCACCGGCGGTTTCCCGGTGATCCGGGCGCTGACGACCCTGGCCTATGACGGCCGGCGCAGCACCTACTTCCGCCGCGAACTGATCAATGCGCTCAAGATTTTGGATGGCGGCCATATCGAGGTCTCGAAAATGGTCGGATCGTGGGCGGGGGCCATGGGGCAGAACCAGTTCATGCCGTCGTCGTTCCTGAGGTTCGCCGTCGACCACGACGGCGACGGGCGCAAGGATATCTGGAACAGCAAGGCCGACGTCTTCGCGTCGGCCGCCAATTACCTCGCCGGTTCGGGGTGGAAAGGCGACCAGACCTGGGGCCGCGCGGTCAGGCTGCCGGAGGGGTTCGATCCCCAACTCGTCGGATTGGAGGTGCGCAAGCCGATCGGCGACTGGCAACGGCTGGGCGTGCGCCGGGCAAACGGCAGCGACCTGCCGAAGCGCAACCTGATGGCTTCGGTGGTCCTGACGGAAGGACCGAAGAGTCCGGCATATCTCGTCTACAACAACTACCGGACCATTCTGAAGTGGAACCGCTCGACATTCTTCGCGGTCGCCGTCGGTTCCCTTGCCGACAGGATTGGAGGCGGTTAGACTACCAGATAAAGGGGCGTACTTTTTTTCGGCACACCAAATATGGGTGATTCAGGGGAATGACACGGTTTCATGTATGGGCGCGCTGGTCGTCCGCGGTGGTTTGCGGGCTCTTGTTGGCGAGCTGTGCCGAAACCAGGTTCATCGTGCACACCGTAAAAAAGATCGGCACGGTTCAGGAAGCTCCAGCGGTCAGGAAGGAAGGAATCTACAAGGTCGGCAACCCATATCGGATCAACGCAGTGTGGTATCGGCCCCGGGTCGACTACGACTACAAGGAGACCGGCATCGCCTCGTGGTACGGCAGCAAATTTCACGGCCGCCCCACGGCCAACGGCGAAATCTACGATATGAACGCTCTGACGGCGGCTCACCGGACGCTTCCCATGCCCAGTTACGTCAGGGTGATCAACCTCGAGAACGGCCGCAGCATCAACCTCAAGGTGAACGACCGGGGGCCCTTCGCCCATAACCGGATCATCGACGTCTCGCGGCGTGGCGCGCAACTGCTCGGCTTTTACATGAAAGGCACGGCCCGGGTCCGCGTGGAGATCCTGGCCAATGAAAGCCGGGCCCTCGCCGGTCGTCTCACCGGGAGGGCGAAGTTCGCGGCCGTGGATACGCCGATTACCGTCACCCGCCTGCCCAAGCCCACCGTCAGCAGCGAAGCCCTGCCACCGCCGCCGGGAGCCTCGGCGGCCTCGCCACCCGCCGAAACGGCCGCTCTTCCGACCCCCCCCGGCAATCGGGCGGTGGCCGCGACGGCATCGCTCGAACCCAAATTGGGGGTCGTGATCCTGCAACCGGTGCAATCGACGCGGTTGTTCGTCCAGGCCGGAGCCTTTTCGATCTACGAGAACGCCAACCGGGTTCGCGCCGTGCTGAACGCGCTGGGTCCGATCAAGATTTCGCAGGTGCTGGTCGATGGCAAGGACCTGTACCGGGTGCGGGTCGGACCCCTGAACAGCGTCGTCCAGGCGGACCAAATGCTGGAGTGGGTGATCCAGAAGGGATACGCTAACTCCCGGATCATCGTCGATTGATTACTCCGCTTGAAACAGGAACCTTGTCCGTATGAAACCGTTGGTCGGCTTTCTGTGCTTGATCGCCGCCGGATCATGGTTCGGCGCTCCCTCGGCGGCCATCGAGACCATCGCCCGCGAGGCCATCCTTGTCGATATGACGACCGGGGCCGTGCTCTTCGAGAAGAACGCGGACAAACCCACGTCGCCGGCTTCGATGAGCAAGTTGATGACCGTCTACATGGTTTTCGAACGTCTTCGCGACGGCCGCCTATCCCTCGACGACACCTTTTCGGTCAGCGAAAGGGCGTGGCGAAAAGGCGGGGCCAAGAGCGGTAGTTCCACCATGTTCCTGGAACCGGGAGACCGGGTGAGGGTCGAGGACCTGCTGCGCGGGATCATCGTCCAGTCGGGCAACGATGCCTGCATCGTCATCGCCGAGGGGCTGGCCAGCAGCGAGGAGGCCTTCGCCGCGGAAATGACCCTGCGGGGACGTTCGTTGGGCCTTGAAAACAGCGTCTTCAAGAACGCCACCGGGTGGCCTGACCCGGGTCACCAGACGACCGTCCGCGACCTCGCCCTTCTGGTCAAACGGACAATCGTCGACTTTCCCGACTACTATCACTACTACGCCGAAAAGAACTTCACCTACAACGGCATCCGGCAGATCAACAGGAACCCGCTTCTGTACAAGAAGATGGGGGTCGACGGTCTCAAGACCGGGCACACCAAGGACTCCGGTTACGGGCTGAGCGCCTCCGCCGTGCGCGGCGACCGGCGTCTGATCCTGGTGGTCAACGGTCTGCCCAGCAAGAAGACCCGGGCAAGGGAGCCGGAGCGCCTGTTGGAATGGGGGTTCCGCGAATTCGACAACTACGCCCTGTTCAAAAGCGGGGAAACCGTCTTCGAGGCGGAAGTATGGCTCGGCAAGAAACCCAAGGTACCGCTCCTGATCAAACAGGATCTGGTGGTGACCCTGCCGCGCAAGGCGCGTCGGGAGATGAAGGTCACGGTGAACTTCGAGGCCCCCATCCCGGCCCCCATCGCCGAAGGCGCGACGGTCGCCAGGTTGGTGGTCACGGCGCCCGGCGAGGAAACCCTCGAGGTTCCCCTTGTCGCCGGCGAAGGGGTCGAACGGCTGGGGTTGTTCGGCCGACTGGGCACCGGCTGGAAGTACATCCTTTGGGGTTCGGCCGGCTGATGGGAGGGACTCTATCGACTTTGGAAAGGCTGGTAAGGATGCAAATGTTATCCACATAGCGAGTGTTGCTTGGTAGTGCTACGGTCCTGCCACAGAGAGGGGGTTCTCATATGTTCATTGCGGTTGATGGTATCGATGGTTCCGGAAAAACTACCCTGGTTCGGCAGTTCGCTGAATTATTTGACCCGCTTGATCCGGTAACAACGAAAGAGCCAACTGATAACTCCCATTGGGGGCAAAAGCTGCGTACTGCAGCAGCTCAAGGCCGGATGGCACGAGATAAGGAACTTGAATACTTTCATCAAGATCGGCTTCATCATATCAGAACAAAAATTCGCCCATGCCTTGAAGTGGGACGCATAGTGATTACTGATCGTTACGTCGATTCTACATTAGCATTTCAAGCACATACCCCGGAAGAGGCGGACGAACTTTACGAACGGCTCATTCCAGAAATAATTGTTCCTGATGTAACATTTATTTTAAAATGCCCTGTTCGCTTAGGTTTGTCTAGAATAAGGAAGAGAAATGGGGGGGATTTTACTCAATATGAAAATACATCTGCGTTAAAGATAGCAGCTTCAATTTATGAATCTCGAAAAGGGAAAAATTATGAAATAATTGACGCGTCAAATACTATTGAAAATGTACTCTATCAAGCAATTGTGTCGCTAAGAAAACGTTTTTCACATTTACACGAAATCCTAGCGTCTGAACAAGGAGCATTGTGTAACGATGCCGAGATAATGCGTGTATCTACCTGTGATTAGGATATGTTTCATCCTGCTTGAGCGCTGTCGTTACTGAAGTATTTCAGTACTCTGCAATCATGTTTTTTGAATATGTTCAGCGATAACGGTTGGCCGCCGCCGCGGAAAAACCCCGACTTGGTCGGCCATGACGAGGCCGAACGTCTTCTTCTCGAGGCGTTCGACAGCGGGCGGATGGCCCACGCCTGGTTGATCTGCGGACACCGCGGCATCGGCAAGGCGACGCTGGCCTTCCGCTTTGCCCGTTTCGTGCTGGCCCGGGGGGGAGGGGAGGCCGGCGGCCTGTTCGGCGACTCCTTGCCGGCCGCCACCCCCGGCAGCCTGTACATCCCTCCCGACGATCCGGTTTTCCACCGCGTCGCCGCCGCCGGCCACGCCGACCTGTTGACCGTCGAGAGGACGCTCAACGACAAGGGCAAGCTTCGCAACGAGATCATCGTCGACGACGTGCGCCGGATCGGCTCCTTCCTGAGCCTGACCGCCGCCGAAGGGGGATGGCGGGTGGTCGTCATCGACTGCGCCGACGAGATGAACGTCAGCGCCGCCAACGCCGCGCTCAAGGTCCTCGAAGAGCCCCCACGGCGAGCCCTGCTGCTGCTGACCAGCCACAACCCGGGCCGCCTGCTGGCGACCATCCGCTCGCGCTGCCGCCGGCTTCGCCTGACGTCGCCGGACGAGGCCACGGTGGCGGCGCTGATCGGAAAGTACCGCCCCGAAACCCAACCCGACGAAGCCACCCAACTGGCCCGCCTTTGCGAAGGCAGCATAGGGCGGGCGCTGGCCCTGGCGGAGGAGGGGGGGCTCGAGTTCTATGGCGATTTGCTCGGCCTCCTGGAGACCCTTCCCGAGTTGGACGTCCAATCCCTTCACCGGTTCGCCGATCGCGTCGCCAAGGCCGACGCCCTCGAGGCCTTCGCAACCCTCAGCGACCTCTTGCGATGGTGGCTGGAACGGCTGATCCTGTTCGCCGCCGGGGAGGATGCCAGGGGGGCACGGGACGGCGAACGGGCGCTCATGGAACGCCTTTCGCAAACGGCTAGCCTTGATCGCTGGCTGGAGGTGTGGGAAAAGGTCAGCGGTTTGCTGGCGCGGACCGACGGCGCCAACCTGGACCGCAAGCAGGTGGTTCTCAACGTCTTTCTCTCCCTGGAGACCGCTGTTCGCCCCCTTTAGTCGGAATGCGCCGTCGAGGAGACAGCAGCGATGTCCGGGCAAAAGCCATACTACGTCACGACGCCGATCTATTACGTCAACGATGCCCCGCACATCGGCCATGCCTACACGACGCTGGCCTGCGACGTGCTGGCCCGGTTCAAGCGCCTGGACGGCTTCGACGTCAAGTTCCTGACCGGCACCGACGAACACGGCCAGAAGGTGGCGACGTCGGCCAAAGAGGCCGGCATGGACACCCAGGCCTTCACCGACATGGTGTCGCAGAACTTCCGCGATCTCGGCGGCATCATGAACTACAGCCAGGACGATTTCATCCGTACCACCGAGAAGCGCCATACCCTTTCCTGCCAGGAACTGTGGCGGCGACAGATCGAGCGCGGGCAAATCTATCTCGGCACCTACGCCGGCTGGTACGCGATCCGCGACGAAGCCTTCTATACCGAAAGCGAACTCAGCGAAGGCCCGGGGGGGACCAAAATAGCCCCTTCCGGGGCCGAGGTGGAATGGGTCGAGGAACCCAGCTACTTCTTCCGCCTGTCGGAATGGCAGGAACCCCTGCTCCGGTTCTACGAGGAGAACCCCGGCTTCATCCTGCCCCGAACCCGGCGCAACGAAGTCCTCAGCTTCGTCAAGGGCGGTCTCCAGGACCTGTCGGTCTCGCGGACCAGCTTCGATTGGGGCATCCCGGTTCCCGGCGACGACGACCACATCATGTACGTGTGGCTGGACGCCCTGACCAACTACATCACCGGGGTCGGCTTTCCGGAGACGGAAAGCGGGCAATACACCACCTACTGGCCGGCCGACCTGCACATGGTGGGCAAGGACATCCTGCGCTTCCACGCGGTCTACTGGCCGGCGTTCCTGATGGCGGCCGGACTGGAGCCGCCCAAGCGGGTCTTCGCCCACGGCTGGTGGACCAACGAGGGGCAGAAGATATCCAAGTCGTTGGGAAACATCATCGACCCCATCAAGCTGGTCGAGAAATACGGCCTCGACCAGGTTCGCTATTTCCTGTTGCGCGAGGTGCCGTTCGGCAACGACGGCGATTTCTCGCACCTGGCGATGGCCAACCGGATCAACGGTGACCTCGCAAACGACTTCGGCAACCTGGCCCAACGGGTGCTGTCGATGGTCAACAAGAACTGCTCGGCCATGGTGCCCCAACCCGACCCCATGACCGACGACGACCGGGCGATGCTGGCCGCCGCCCATGGGCTACACGGCGAAATCAGCGAAAGCATGGAGGTCCAGGCCTTTCACGAAGCCCTCGACAGGATGTGGACGGTGGTCCGCGCCGCCAACGGCTATGTCGATCACCAGACCCCCTGGAAGCTGCGCAAGGAAGACCCCGGTCGCATGAACACGGTGCTCTACGTTCTGATCGAGACCATCCGCCACCTGGCCATCCTGGGGCAGCCGTTCATGCCCGATGCCTGCGGCCGGATGCTGGATCAACTGGCGGTGCCCGGGGACCGCCGCACCTTCTCCTTCCTCGGCGAAGACAATGCCCTGGCCCCGGGAACCGCCCTGCCCAAGCCGCAAGGCGTGTTCCCGCGCTACGTGGACGAGGGGGAAGGGGAGGGGGAGGGAGTTTCCTAGATGCCGATGCTGGTGGACAGCCACTGCCACCTGGACTTCCCCGCCTTCGAAGACGACCTGGACGGCGTCATGGGGCGGGCGGCGGAAGCCGGGGTCGGGTGGATGGTGACCATCTGCACCCACGTGACCCGGTTCGAACAAGTGCTCGGGATCGCCAAAGCCTACGACAACGTCTTTTGCTCGGTCGGCATCCATCCCCACGAGGCGGCCAACGAACCCGAAGTCTCCGCCGAACACCTGATCCGGATGGCCGGCCACCCCAAAGTGGTCGGTTTCGGGGAAACCGGCCTCGACTACCACTACATGCACAGCCCCAGGGAGGCTCAGCAACGGAGCTTCCGAATCCACATCGAAGCCGCCCGGACCAGCGGCCTGCCGGTCATCGTCCACACCCGCGAAGCCGACCACGACATGGCGCGAATCCTGCGGGAAGAATACGCCAAGGGACCCTTTGCGGGGGTCTTGCACTGTTTCAGTTCGGGCCGCGAGCTGGCCGACGCCGCAATCGAGCTGGAACTCCATGTCTCGCTGTCGGGGATCGTCACCTTCAACAAGGCCACCGACCTGCGCGAGACGGCGCGCCACATCCCCTTGGACCGCCTGCTGATCGAAACCGACGCCCCCTATCTGGCGCCGGTTCCCAGGCGGGGCAAGCGCAACGAACCGGCCTTCACGGCCTACACGGCGGCCCGGGTCGCCGAGATAAAGGAGGTGGACGCCGCGGACTTCGCCCGGACCACCACCGACACTTTCTTCCGTCTGTTCGCCAAGGCCAGGCCGGCGACGACAGGAGCGGTTTAATGCGGGTGACCATTCTCGGCTGCGGTGGGGCCAGCGGTTCTCCCGCCGTCGACTGGGGATGGGGCCAGTGCGACCCGGAAAACCCCCGCAACCGGCGCCTCAGGCCCTCGATCCTGGTCGAGGACGGCGAGACGCGGATCCTGGTGGACACCTCTCCGGACCTCAGGGAGCAACTGCTGAACTGCGGGGTCAACCGGCTGGACGCCGTCCTCTACACCCATTTCCACGCCGACCACCTGCACGGCATCGACGACCTGAGACCCGTCAACCGGGTCCTCGACGCGCCGCTGGACATCTACGCCGACGTCGAGACCCTGGCCGTCATCCGCGAGCGTTTCGGTTATGTTTTCGAAGCCCTGAACGAGAATGCGACCTCATATTACAAGCCGACGCTGATTCCCCATGAGATCGGCGACGGTGATATCCTGCGCATCGGCGGCATCGAGGTGAAGATCTTCGTACAGGACCACGGCCATTGTACCTCGCTGGGCTTGCGGTTCGGCCCCATCGCCTACACCACCGACTTGGTGGAACTCAGCGAAGAAGCCTTCGCCGTCCTGGAAGGGGTGGAGGCATGGATCATCGGAACCCTGGTCGACCAGCCACACCGAACCCACGCCCACGTGGAGAAGGCCCTGGCCTGGATCCGACGCATCGGACCGAAGCACGCCGTCCTCACCCATCTCGGCGGGACCCTCGATTACGGCGCCCTGGAGGCGCGTCTGCCGAAAGGGGTGACGCCGGCCTACGACGGCATGGTCATCGAAGCCGATACGGGAAAAGAGGAGAATTAGAAAGTTCGATATGAATATCACGATTCATCTTAACTAACTGTAACGGAACATTATGATGGAACTTTCCATAATATACATTATGCGACAACCTTTGGTCAAAAAAATATGCCGCCGTTGGCCGATCACAGTTCCCTGCCCCTAAGGAGTCGTCTTTCATGACCACCAATGTGACACGTCTGGTCGAGATCATGGCCCTGCTCAGGGATCCCGAGCGTGGGTGTCCATGGGACGTGGAACAGGATTTCTCGACCATCGCCCCCCATACCATCGAGGAAGCCTACGAGGTCGCCGAGGCCATCGACCGCGATGACATGGCCGCCCTCAAGGACGAACTCGGCGACCTCCTGCTTCAGGTGGTGTTCCATGCCCAGATGGCCAACGAGGCCGGCCATTTCGATTTCGAGGACGTGGCCGAGGCGATCTTCGACAAACTGGTCCGCCGCCATCCCCATGTGTTCGGGGATATCCGGATCGACGACTCCGCCACCCAGACCAAAGCCTGGGAGGACCACAAGGCGGGCGAACGCAAGTCCAGGTCGTCCACCGGCGAGGCCGGCGTGCTGGACGGAGTCAGCCTTGCCCTGCCCGCCCTCACCCGGGCGCTGAAACTCCAGAAGCGGGCCGCCCGGGTCGGTTTCGACTGGGACCAGGCGAGCGACGTCCTCGCCAAGATCGAGGAGGAAGCCGCTGAAATCAAACATGAAATGGCCTCCGGAGAGAACGGCGACCGGTTGCAGGACGAAGCCGGCGACCTGCTGTTCACCATCGTCAACCTGGCCCGCAAACTGGACCTGGACGCGGAAAAGGCGCTTCGCCGAAGCAACGCCAAGTTCGAACGGCGGTTCCGCCGCATGGAGGAGATCCTTGCCGCCGACGGCGCCAAGAAGCCCGAAGACCTGAACCTGGATCAGCTGGACGCCCTGTGGAACCGCGTCAAGGGTGAGGAGTGATTCGGCGCGGTTTGGCTTGTCGCCGCGGAAAGTCCAATTATTATAATCATCCGAACCCGTCCAACGGCGCATGAACATGAAAGCCTCGAAGATCCTGGTTGTCGCCGCCCTGCTCGTCTCCGTGCTCGGCGGGTGTTACATGCCCGTCCGCTTCGACGCCGAAATCAGGCTCTCGCGCAACGGCTTCTACGATATGATCTTCGACGGCTACATGGTCAGCATCGAGCTCTACGACGGCCTCCAGAAGGGCGAGATCTCGAAAAGCGAGGAAGAGGAAAAGGTCGCCAGGATCAAGGCCGACTTGACCAGGGATTCGGCGGTCTCCGAGTTCAAGTACATCAAGCTGGGCCATTTCAAGACCCACTGGGAGAAGAAAGGCGACCTGCTGAAGGCCAAGATGGTGACCTTCCTGCGCCGCAACGAAAAATTCCTCACCGTAAAATACGTCAAGACATCTCGACAAATCACCATCGAGGGAACCTCGATCGCCTCCTCGGCGAAGAAGCAACTGGATGAGATGGGTCTCGGCGCCATGGTCGGCGAGATCAGGGTCATCACCGACGCCAGGGTCCGTGAACACAACGCCACCAAGGTCAAGGGCGACGTCAAGGGACGCGGGGAAAAGACCTTCATCTGGAAGCTGAAGACGGTCTACGACCCGTCGCCGAAGCTGGTTCTGACCCTCAGGTAGACAGTCCAAACCCTCCCCTACTCCCTCAGCAGACGGATCAGCGCCGTATTGTCAAGCCGTCCTTCCCCGCGCGCCTGAAGCCGGGCGTAGAAGCCCTCGATCATGGCGGTCCCCGGGACCTGGGCTCCTATCTTCCGTGCCTCGTCGAGGACGATGCACAGATCCTTGCGCATCCAGTCGACGGCGAAGCCGAAATCGAACTTGTCCTCGATCATGGTGATGGCCCGGTTGTCCATCTGCCACGACTGGGCGGCCCCCTTGGAGATCACTTCGACCACCTTCTTGGCGTCGAGGCCCGAACGGACGGCGAAGTTGAGGGCTTCGGCCAGCCCCTGCTCGATCCCGACACAGCAGATCTGGTTGACCATCTTGGTCAGTTGGCCGCTGCCCACCGGCCCCATCAGGGTGACGGTACGGCCATAGGCCCCCATGATCGGCTCCGCCTTGGCGAAGGTCTTCCCGTCGCCGCCCACCATGATCGTGAGGATGCCCTTCTTGGCCCCTTCCTGACCGCCGGAGACCGGCGCGTCCAGGAAATCGACGCCCTTTTCGGAACCGAGCCGGGCCAACTCGCGGGTGACCATCGCCGAGGCCGTGGTGTGGTCGACGTGGATCGCCCCCTTGTCCATGCCCGCCAGGACCCCGTTATCGCCGAGGACGATGGAGCGCAAGTCGTCATCGTTGCCGACGCAGGAGAAAACGAATTCGGCCCCGGCCGCCGCCTCGCCCGGCGTTTCGGCCATCCGGCCTCCGTACTCCTCGACCCAGGCCTTTGCCTTGGCGCCGGTTCGATTGAATACGGCGACCTCGTGTCCCGCCTTTGCCAGATAGCCGGCCATGGGATAGCCCATGTTGCCGAGACCGATGAACGCCGTCTTGTGGGCCGTCATGTTTGCGTCTCCTTGGGGTGGATGGAATCGAGAGCCTCTCCGGGGATTCGTTTCAACGCATCCTAGACTGCGCCAAAGACTGCGTGAAGGGAATCCCAGGTCGTCTCGTCGGGCGCCATCAGCAAAGAGGTCTCGTGGAGTCCCGGCGCCGACGGACGGTAAAGGCCGCGACCGTCGGCCAGGGCATTGAAACCGCCGGCCTCCCGGTGCAGGAGCACGCCTGCGTATCGGGGACCATGTGGCATTCCACCCGATTTGGATACAGCGGGCAAACGGCAAATTCCTTGTCACCGAAGCCCAACGATTTGCTATAATATACCGATTTTTCGGCACGAAATCCGCACCCACCGAGCGTCCATAGGGGAGAATGTAAATGCGCCGCCTGTTGATCGGTCCAATCGCAGCCATGTGCCTGCTGACATGGGGAATCTCGGCCATGGCCAACGAATTCGTGGTGATCAGCTCCGAGGGAGCTTCCAATTATTCCCCCGGCGACATCATCAAGGATTCGGTTGCGGTTTCCCTGTCCGACGGCGCGAACCTGATCCTGATCAGCTCCGATGGCCGAAAGGTTTCCATCAAAGGCCCCTATTCGCAAACCATCGGCGCCCAGGCGGAGAGTTCCGGCGAGTCGGGGGTGGGAACCGTGGTGGCATCCCTGTCACGGCTCTTTTCCACGGGGGGAACCGATGCTTCGGCGATGGGTGTCATGCGCAGTGGGGTCAGCACCTCCACGATCCCCGACCCGTGGATGATCGACGTCAGTAAGCACGGCCATTTCTGCTACCAGGAGGGAGACAATCTGTCCCTGTGGCGCCCGGATTCAGCCAAGTCCACCACGCTCCGCCTCAAGAACATGAAAACCAAGCAGAAGATCAAACTACCGTGGCCCTCGGCATCCGAGAACCTAAACTGGCCCGAAGCGATCCCGCTGACCGACGGCGGAACCTACATGGTGAGCCGAGGGGGTTCGGTCACGGCCCGGCGGTTGACCCTGCACAAAGTTCCCGATGACCTCTCCAGCCTCATCCACAAGGCCGCCTGGATGGCCGAGAAACGTTGCGGGCAGCAGGCGAAGCTGCTGGTCATTTCGGCGGAGATCGACACCAAGGTCGATTGACAGGACCGCACCCTTCATACCAGCGGCCGTTGGTATCAATCAGGCCGTATAGATGTCCCTGTCCTGGCGATAGGTATAGACGAACACATCCAGGATGCGGGCCGCTTCGGTATTGAAATCGGCCCGCTGCATGAGCGCCCGGGTGACGAAACAGGCGAAGGTCACCGCCTCTCCCTTGCCACGCAGGCCGAAGGTTCCGGAGATGTCTTCCAGATACTCGTGAACCAGCTTGCGAGCCATGACGTTGAGCTGTTTCTTCACGAAACGGTGCTTGTTGCGCCATTTCTTCTGGGCTTGAGCCGTCGCCATCGGTCCCTCCCCTGGATTTGCAAGACGCCGCTTATGCAATTTTTCTACTAGTAGATAAGCGCGGGGTCAAGGGGAAGGCTTTTCCAGGCGCCGGGCCAGGCGCGCCGCGTTGGCCGCGTCGAGACGCACCTTCAGGTGGGCGAAATGCTCGTCGTCACGTCGTTCCACAACCTCGCCGTGGCCATACAGCCAAGCCAGCGAGGCCCCGTCCTCGAGGGAGATGGAAACGTCCAGGAGCTGAAACGATTCGGCGATCCGCCGGGCCAGGACCGCCAGCAGGGTCTGGCATCCATCTCCCGTCAATGCCGACAACGGGACCAGGGTAGAATTGGAGCGCTCCACCCGGTTTTCAAGGATTTCCCGGGCTTCGAGCGTGAGCAGGTCGATCTTGTTGAGGACCTCGATCAGGGAGTTCTCGACCTTATCGGCCAGGCCCATTTCCAGGAGCACCCTGTCGACGCCCTTTTTCTGGGACTCGGTGTCGGGATGGGCGATGTCGCGGACATGTACGATGAGGTCGGCCTCGCAGACTTCTTCCAGGGTCGCCTGGAAAGCGGTGACCAACTCGTGAGGCAGATCGGACACGAAACCGACCGTGTCCGAGAGGATGACCGCCCGCCCCGATGGCAGGTCGAGACCGCGCATGGTCGGGTCCAAGGTGGCGAACAACTGGTCCTTGACCATCACTTCGGCTCGGGTCAAGGCGTTGAACAGGGTCGATTTTCCGGCGTTGGTATAGCCGACAAGGGCGACGATCGGATAGGGGACCCGCTGCCTGGCTCGGCGATGGAGATGGCGGGTGCGCTTGACATCCTTGAGTTCGTTCCTGAGCCGGGCGATACGTTGGCCGATCTGGCGGCGGTCGCTCTCGATCTGGGTCTCGCCGGGCCCGCCCATGAAACCGGCCCCGCCACGCTGGCGTTCCAGGTGGGTCCAGGAGCGCACCAAGCGCGAGCGTTGATAGGTCAACGCCGCCAACTCCACCTGCAGCCTGCCCTCCCGGGAACGAGCCCGGGCGCCGAATATTTCCAGGATCAACCCGGTCCGGTCGAGGACCTTGCAATTCCAGGCGCGCTCCAGATTGCGCTGTTGGACGGGTGTCAACGCCGCATCCACGACCACCACCGCGAACCGGCCGGGACCTTCGCCCTTACCCGCGCCAAGATCCTTGGAAGGGGCCGGCGTCCCGCCGGCGATAAGCCTGGCCAACCGCTCGACGGTGCCTTTGCCGAACAGGTTGGCGGGACTGCGGCGCGATACCCCGACCACTTCGGAATGGACCACGCGAAGGTTGATGGCCCGCGAAAGGCCGACCGCCTCCTTGAGGCGAGCGGCGGGCTCACGCCCGTCTCGTTCACCCGTCTTCAGATGCGGGAGGACGACAATACAGCTTTCTGAGTCGTTTTCCCGAGAGTCCGGCCTGTTCCCGAAGGGTTCAGTCAAGCTATTCCGCGCTGTTCTCTTTGTCGCTGCTCTCTTTGTCGCTGCTCTCTTTGTCGCTGCTCTCTTTGTC
>CAZWEZ010000001.1:32892-128203 GCA_964632795.1 uncultured Thalassospiraceae bacterium
TCTCTTTGTCGCTGCTCTCTTTGTCGCTGCTCTCTTTGTCGCTGCTCTCTTTGTCCGAATCGAACAACTGGATGGGCACCGAGGGCATGACCGTGGAAATGGCATGCTTGTAGACCAACTGGGTATGTCCATCCCGGCGCAGGAGCACCGAGAAGTTGTCGAACCAAGTGATGATCCCTTGCAATTTCACGCCGTTGACAAGGAAGATCGTAACCGGAGTCTTGTTCTTCCTGATATGGTTCAGAAACACGTCCTGAACGTTTTGCGTCTTTTCTGGCGGCATGGGTGTCTCCCCCCCTTTTTGTTATTGTGACTCAACGCCTTCGTTGTGGTTCTGGTGTGGCTCCCCGCAATCGGTTAATTCCAGGCTTCCTTGGGTCCCGCCCCTGGATGAGCCTTTGAAACCATACCGGTAGGATCTTCAGCTTACAATCTCCGGATAAACTTGGAAAGCTCCTGGCACTCCCTAAAATGCCATGTCGGTGGAAAAGCGTCGAATTCCCCCGATCCCGGCGGTTGTTCCCGCACCAAGACCGGGACGCAACCGGCGTTGGCCGCGCATTCCAGGTCGATGTCGGCATCGCCGGCGAACCACACCTGTTGGCCGCGGCTGATCCCGCTGCCGGCCAGGGCCATATCGACGGGCTCGAAAGCGGGCTTGTCACGCGAGCCGTCAAAGGCACCGATGATCTGCCCGAAGTATCGGTCCCAACCCAGATGGGCCGCTTCCCGGCGTAGGAAATCTCCCTTCTTGTTGCTGACCACACCGAGGTAGAGGCCGGCCTCGTCGAGGTCCTCGAGCATTCTTCCGGCACCGGGACAGGGTCGAAGGGCATCCAGATGAATCTCCGCGAAGCGGTCGTAGAACAGCTTTTCCGCCTCCTTCGCATGCTCTCCGAACAGGGAGGGGAAACTGTCGCGCAGGGAATTGCGGACACGTTTCCTGGTCTGCTCCAGGGTCCAGGGCGCCAGGCCAAAGGCGTCGAGCGCGACGTTGATGGCATCGTGAAGAATGGTCCAGCTATCGACCAGTGTGTTGTCCCAGTCGAATATGATGGCCCTCGGCCGGTCGATCCGGCGATTGTCAGGGTAGGCGTTCAATCGTCCCCTCCCCGCCTTTCCATGTGCGCGGCGTAGATGGCGAAAAGCCTGCCGCACAGCGGACCGACACTGCCATCACCGACCACTCTGCCGTCGATACGCACCACCGGCTTGACCAACGAGGTGGTGCTGGTGACGAAGGCTTCGCGTGCCCCAACCGCCTCTTCGACCGTGAACGGGCGCTCGACGAACTTCATCCCTTCGTCCCGGGCCAGCTTCATCACCGCCTTTCGGGTGATGCCGTTGAGGATGGCGTGATCGGCATGACGGGTGACCAACTCGTCACGGGAGGTGACGATCCAGGCATTGGTGGAGGTTCCTTCGGAGATCCAACCTTGGTCATCGACCATCCACGCCTCATAGGCCCCGGATTCATGCGCCTGCTGCTTACCTAAAACATTAGGCAATAGTGATATTGACTTGATATCACAACGTTTCCATCGAATATCCGGGATCGTAATCACGTCGACTCCCTGGTTATCCACCGTCCCGCTCGGGGGCTTTGATCGGCGGGCCGTCATGACCAGGGAGCTGTCGTTGTGCCCGGGGAACGAATGGTCCCGGGGGGCGACGCCCCGGGTGATCTGCAGGTACACGATGCCGTCGCTGATCCGGTTGCGGCGGATCATTTCGCGGATCACCACCTTCAGAGCCCGCCGGGTCATGGGCGGGGAAAGTCGAAGCTCGGTCAATGAGTGCTCGAGACGATCGAGATGGCCCGCTTCGTCCACCAAATGCCCCATGTGTACCGCGATGACCTCGTACACGCCGTCTGCAAACTGGTAGCCTCGATCCTCGATGTGCACGGCCGCCTCGCCGTGAGGGAGGTAGCGGCCGTTGACGTAGGCGACTCGCGACATTCCCGATCCCTTGCCTAGAAGTATTCCAACTGCACAGAAAAAAGCTTCTCTACCTTGCGGATGACTTCCGAGGAGGCGAACAGGACGACTCGATCCTGTGCCTGAACCACCGTGCTGCCCCGGGGACAGATCACCTGGCCGTCGCGGACGATGGCGCCGAGAAGAACGCCCGAGGGAAGTTTCACCTCCTTGAGCGGAGCCCCCACCAGGGGAGACGTTTCCAGCGCCTCGGCTTCGATGAGTTCACCGAAACCTTCCCTGAGGGTGTGGACCGAATGAATCCGCCCCGGCCTGACGTGCTGAAGGATGGTCGAGACCGTGATGTTGCGCGGGCTGACCACAACGTCGATGCCGAGCGTCGTTATCAGGGACTCGTAGGTGCCCTTGTTGATCAGGGTGATGGCCCGGCGGCAGCCGTAGCGCTTGGCCAGAAGCGACGCCAGGATGTTGGTCTCGTCGTCGTTGGTTACCGCGACCACGGTGTCGGTCGCGGCGACGTTGGCTTCCTCGAGGATTTCCTTATCCAGGACGTCGCCCTTCAGCACCACCGTGCGGCTGAGCCGGCTTGCCACCACCTCGGCCCGCTCCGGGTCGATTTCGATGATCTTGGCATTGACCCAGGGATGCTCGTTCTCGATCTCCTGGGCCAGGAACAGGGCGATATTGCCGCCTCCGAAAACCAACAGGCGCCGAGCTTCCTGCTCCTCGTGGCCGAAGGCGGCCATGGCGCGGAGCAACTGCGTGCTGTCGACCACGAAATAGACCTCGTCGCCGGGCAACATCTGATCGTCGGCGGACGGGACGATGGGATGATTCTGACGCATCAGACCGACGATGACGATGTTGAGATCGGGAAACAGCTGGGTCAGCTGCCTGAGCGGCGTGTTGACCAGGGGACAGTTGTCATCGCAACGCACCCCCACCAGCTTCACCTTGTCGTCGGCCAGGGGGATCATCTCGAAGGCGCCGGGAACCTGGAGGCGGCGGGTGACCGCGCGAGCCACCTCGATCTCCGGTGAAATGATCACGTCGATGGGCATATGGTCGCTGGAAAACAGGTTCGACCAGATGGGTTGCAGGTAGCTTTGGTGACGAACCCGGGCGATCTTGGTCGGCACGTCGAATAGGGAATGAGCGACCTGGCACGCAACCATGTTGATTTCGTCGGTGTGGGTAACGGCGATGAACATGTCGGCATCCCCGGCCCCCGCCTGTTCCAGGGTGTCCGGATGCGAAGCGTGACCGACAACTCCGCGGACATCGAGGGTGTCGCCGAGTCCCCGGATCAACTCCGAGGACTGGTCGATGACCGTGACGTCGTTGTTCTCGAGGGCCAGATGACGGGCAATGTTGGAACCCACCTGTCCGGCCCCGCAGACGATTACCTTCATGGTTCTGAACCTTTGCTACCCCGAGGATGGGACGAGGACCGGCGGGCGTCTCAGGAACCGGTCCGACGCGGCTTTTCCTCATTATGGATGCCTAACGATTTGAGTTTACGGTGCAGAGCCGATCTTTCCATGCCGACGAAGGTGGCGGTTCGCGAAATATTCCCTCCAAACCGGGTGACCTGGGAATGGAGATATTCCCTCTCGAAGACCTCCCGTGCCTCGCGCAGGGGCAGGCCCATGATTTCGCTGCTCTGTTCCCGACTGCGAGCGCTCGGAGACGTCGCCATGATCTCGCTGGGCAGCACATCGGCGCCGATGGGGTTCTCGGGATCGCCGGGCGCCATGATCAACAGACGTTCGATGACGTTGCGCAATTCCCGTACGTTTCCAGGCCAATCGTAGGCCTGAAGGGCGGCCATGGCGTCTTCTCCGATAGCCCTCGGTTGTTGTCGCACCGCCTCCGCCGCTCGTTTCATGAAATGCCGGGCCAGCAACGGGATGTCGTCGCGCCGTTCGTTCAAGGGAGGCACTTGAATGGGGACAACGCTGAGGCGATAGAAAAGGTCTTCGCGGAGACGCCCGGAACTGATTTCCTCGGCCAGATCGCGGGCCGAAGCGGCAACCACGCGCACGTCCACTTCGACCCGGGTGCTCCCTCCCACCCTCTCGAAAATCTGTTCCTGGAGAACGCGAACGATCTTGCCCTGGGTTTCGAGCGGCATATCCGCGACCTCGTCCAGGAACAGGGTCCCGTTGTGCGCCGCTTCGAACGTTCCCACTTTGCGGTGGCCTTCACCGCCATCGGCGGAACCCTCGGTTCCGAACAATTCGACCTCCATCCATTCGGGGCGCATGGTCGCGCAATTAACCACCACGAAAGGACCATCGGTGCGCTGCGATCGTTCGTGAAGCATGCGCGCGACGACTTCCTTTCCCGATCCCGACGGGCCGGTAATAAGGACCCGGCTGTTGACGATGGCCACCTTTTCGATGGCCTGGCGCACCTGATTGATGGCCGGAGACTGGCCGATCAATTCGGTCTCCGTACCGGCACGCAGGCGCAGTTCCTCGTTTTCGCGCTTGAGCCGCATTGCTTCGATGGCCCGCTCGACCACTTGCATGAGGCGGTCGGACTTGAAGGGCTTCTCGATGAAATCGTAGGCCCCCATGTTGATGGAGTTGACAGCGGTTTCGATGGTGCCGTGGCCGCTCATCATCACCACCGGCACCGAAGGGTGATCCTTCTTGATGTTATGCAGGATCCCCAGGCCGTCCAGCTCGCTTCCCTGCAACCATATGTCCAGGAGGACCAGACTCGGTCTCCGGGATTCGATGCCGGCCAGCGCATCGTCGCTGTCCTTGGCTTCGCGGGTCTGGTACCCCTCGTCCTGAAGGATGCCCGAGGTCAGGGTCCGAATATCGTCTTCGTCGTCGACGATCAGGATGTCATGAGCCATGTAACAGGATGTCCGTTGCCACCTTCATGGGATCGGCTGCCTCTTGGGCCAGGGAATCGTCGTCGCCGGCGCGTGGCGCGACATCGTCTTGTTCCTCCGGGTGAAAGACCAGGGAAACCCGAGCCCCCCCCTCGCTACGGTCCTCAAGTACCAGATCAGCGTTATGATCTTCCATGATTTTCTTGACGATCGCCAGGCCCAGGCCGGTGCCGGAAGGTCGCGTGGTGACATAGGGCTCCAGGAGGCGGTCGCGGTGTTCCCGGGGGAAACCCTTGCCGTTGTCCTCGACGACGATGGTCACCCGCCGCCGCCCCTCCTCCACGGCCTGCTCGCTCAAGGAGAACCGGATACGGCCCGGAGGTCGGTTATCCTTGGGTAGCGTTTCAATGTCGACCATGGATTCGGCGGCATTCTTGAGCAGGTTGGTCAAGGCCTGGCCGATTTGCCGGCTGTCGCAACGTAGCCTTACGTCTCGCTCGGGGAGCTCGACCTCGAATTCGATCTCGGGTTGCCGGCTGCGTTCGAAGAAAACCGTCTGGCGGCAGATCTCCGACAGGTTCTCCGGTTTCAACTCCGGCTGCGGCATGCGGGCGAAAGACGAGAATTCGTTGACCATGCGGCCAATCTCCTCGACCTGACGGATAATGGTTTCCGTACAGTTGGCAAAGGTTTCCGGGTCGCTCTTGATTTCCTTGAGATACTTGCGCTTCAGACGCTCGGCCGAAAGCTGGATGGGAGTCAGGGGGTTCTTGATTTCATGGGCGATGCGCCTGGCGACATCCGCCCAGGCAGCCTTGCGCTGGGCGAACAGGAGTTCGGTCACATCGTCGAAGGTAACAACGAAGCCGATGATATCGCCACCGAGACGTTCCGCCGCCATGCGGACCAGCAGAGTGTGGGACATTCCCTCTCGGGCCAGCTTGATCTCCGCCTGTTGAAGACGATCCGGGTTCTTCATCAGGGCCTTGAGGAGTTCGCCCATCTCGGGGATCACATCCTCCAGGAGTTCGCCTTTGGAATGTTCCAGGTCGGTGGCCAACAGCTCGGAGGCCGAACGGTTGGGAAGGTTGATCCGGCCTTTGTCGTCCAATCCGATGACACCCGCGGAAACTCCGCTCAGTACCGTTTCGGTGAACCGACGCCGTTCGTCGAGTTGGCGGTTTACCTCCATCAGGCCTCGTTGTTGGCCCTCGAGTTGGTTCGTCATGCGGTTGAAGGCACGGCTCAAGGTGCCGAGCTCGTCGGTGCTGGAGGAAACTTCGACCCGGACTCCCAGGTCCCCTTCGCTGATCCGTTCGGCGGCCGCGATCAGGTTGCTGATGGGACGGGCCAGTTGGGTCGCCAGGGTCAGGCCGATCCATACCGCGGCCAATAGCAGCAGGATGGTTACCATGACGAAGATCATGACGAAGGTGATCTGGATGCCTTCCTGCCTCTTTTCCAAGCGCATGTATTGGGTTACCGCACCCTTGGTCCGTTCTATGTGCTCGAGAACCCGGGAATCGACGAACCGGCCCACCAACAGATAGGCATCGACGAAACGGTTGAGCTTGACCACCGCACGCACGCGATCATCCTGCTGGGTGGTCAACACAACGATTTCGCCTTGACCTGCTTTCTTCAGGGCGCCGGGAGGAACCAAGTCGAATTCCAGGGACATGCTGAACTGGGAACGGGCCAATACCCGGCCGGTGCTGTCTATGACCAGGGCCTCGGATAGGGAACGAAGGGCGGCCTGGGTGGACAGTACCTGGTTGAACCGCCATGGATTGCGCATCAAAGCCGGGGCGTCGCGATTAAGGTCGTTGGCCGCGGCCAGGACATCGGCCCGGATATTCTGGCGGTGTTCATGAAGATAGGCCGAAGCGACAACGTTGGATGCCTCCAGCGCCGTGCGGACCCGTTCGCTGAACCAAGTCTGGATGCCGAAGTTCAAGAACAGCGCCGAAAACACGGCAACCAGGATCGCCGGCGTCACGGCCACCAGGCTGAACAACATCACCAGCCGGACGTGCAGTCCCGATCCTGCCAGCCCACGGCGGCGTTCGGCCCATAAGCCGGCCAGACGGCGGGCCACCACCGCGCCAAGAAGGATCAATAAGACGGCGTCGAGGTAGAGAAGAGCGAGAACGGTCGCCGGATCGGGACCCGAAGTCGGTGCGCCGGTGATCGTCACAAGGGTGGCGACGCCCGAAGCCACCGCCGCAGCGGTCAGGGAGAAGGCAAGCTTGCGGCTTAATCCGACGCGACGAGACCACAGACGGAAACGTTTCAGCGTGCGCTTCGATTTTACCGCTGAAATATTCATTTTCCTCCCCGCACAACGGGAATATTGAGGTCTCGTATTTTCTTGCGCAACGTGTTCCGATTGAGACCCAGCACGTTCGCCGCCTTGATCTGGTTGCCGCGGGTGGCTTGCAAGGTAAGGGAAATCAGGGGGCGTTCCACCTCGCGTAGGACGCGTTCATAAAGACCGGCGGCGGGAAGCGCACCGCCGTGGGCGGAGAAGTACGTCTGAAGATGATGTTCCACCGAGTGGGCAAGTCCATCATCGTCGGGGGGGCCCGGCCCGGAGGAGGTGTCGGCCAATTCCGCCTCGATGACGTCGATTCCGATGACTTCTTGGGAATATAGGGCCCCCAGCCGGCGGACAAGGTTCTCGAGTTCGCGCACGTTGCCCGGCCATCGATAGCGCTTCAGCCGTTCCATGGCGGCGCTGTCGATGATCTTCCAAGGCAGACCCTGGTTCGCCGACTCGGCCATGAAATGACGGATCAACTCGGGGATGTCTTCGGTGCGCTCGCGCAGTCTCGGCAACCGAATGGGGACCACGTTGAGCCGGAAGTACAGGTCTTCACGGAACAGCCCCCGGCGGATCAGTTGCCGTAGATCATGGTGGGTGGCGGCGATAATCCGGACGTCGGCCCGTATCGGCTTGCGACCGCCGACGGTGGTGTATTCACCTTCCTGCAGGACTCGCAGCAGCCGGATCTGAGCCTCCGACGGCATGTCTCCGATCTCGTCCAGGAAGAGGGTGCCGCCGTCGGCCTGTGCAAACCGCCCGCTGGTACGTGCCGAGGCACCGGTAAAGGCCCCCTTTTCGTGGCCGAACAGTTCGCTCTCGATAAGTTCCCTCGGGATGGCCGCCATGTTGATGGCGACGAAAGGACCATCCCGTCTCTTGCCGTAGTCGTGAAGCGCCCGTGCCACCAACTCCTTGCCGGTGCCCGAGTCGCCAGCGATCAGCACCGTAAGGTCCGTAGCCATGACCCTGGCCAGGGTCCGGAATATCTCCTGCATGGCAGGCGAACGGCCGATCAAGGGCATCTGCTCATCCGCCACACCCTGCCCGCTCAGGCCGTCCTCCAACTCACCGCCAGCAGGCAAACTGGGAACTTCCAAGGCCCGCCGGACCACGTTGACCAGTTCATTGAGGTCGAAGGGCTTCGGCAAGTATTCGAAGGCGCCTCGCTCGGTGGCCTTGATCGCCGTCGACAGGGTACTTTGGGCGCTCATCACGATGACCCGGAGTTCCGGGCGGATTTTCCGGATACGCGGGATAAGATCGAGACCGTTCTCATCGGGCATCACGACGTCGGTTATGACCAGATCGCCTTCCCCGTCATGAACCCACCGCCACAAGGTGGCGGCGTTGCCGGTCGTCCGTACCTCGTAGCCGGCACGCCCCAGCGCCTGCTTGAGAACCGTCCGGATGGCGTCGTCGTCGTCGGCGATGAGAATTATCGGTGCCATCATCATTCGGCTTCCGCTGTCGAACTCATGGGCAGAATGACCCGGAACTCGGTCCGTCGTGGCTGGCTGTCGAATTCGATAACCCCGGCGTGGTCGTTGACGATCTTGGCAACCAGTGCCAGCCCCAGACCGTTGCCATTGGCCTTGGAAGTCACGAAGGGATCGAACAGGTGATCCTTGAGGTCGTCGGGAATTCCTTCTCCATTGTCCTGAAGGGTGATCATGATCGGCAGATGAACCCGCGACTCGCTGCCCGGCACGGCGAAATGAATCCCATGCCGGTAGGCGGTGGAAAGGGTAATCTCCCCTCCCTTCGCGGGCACCGCTTCAGCCGCGTTCTTAACCAAATTGAGAAAGACCTGTATCAATTGGTCGAAATTGCCCGACACCGGGGGGAGCGACGGGTCGTAGCGCTCAACGAACCGAACATGGCGGGCGAAGCCGTTCTCGGCCAGCCGGCGGACCCGGTCGAGGACCTGATGGATGTTCACGGCTTGCCGCCGCAAGGGCGCGCTATCGGCGAAAACTCCCATGCGGTCCACCAAGGCGCAGATCCGATCTGTCTCGACAAGAATCAATCGCGTCAAATCACGGTCCTCGAGGGTTGCGTTTTGCTCGAGTAGCTGTGCAGCACCGCGAATCCCGGACAAGGGGTTCTTTACCTCGTGGGCCAGCATGGCGGCCATGGCGGAAACAGATCGGGCGGCGCCGCGATGAGTCAGTTGGCGGTCGATCTTGTCGGCAATGGAGCGCTCCTGCAGGGTCAATACCACCCATCCCGACATTTCGCCGTATGGGATCGCCTGAATGTTCATCAAATGCCGCCCAATGCGTGGCGTTTCCAAGGGTACGCCGTATTCGGAAACCGTGTTGCCGTCACTGCGTACCTGCTCGATTTGGGCGAACAAGGGGCTGTCGGCAGGTAGGAGATCACCAAGGCGCTGCCCCCTGAGATGAGAATCGCTCGCCTTGAATAATTGTTCCCCGGTGCTGTTGACATAGACGATCAGGCTCACGTCGTCGATGACCACGACGGCCGCGGTCAGCGCATTCAACACCGACATCGCGTCGAACTCGAACGAATGTTGCAATTCATCCATTGGTGCTACGCATTCGCCCATCACGCCGCCATCCGTTCCATTATCGGCAGGTAGAAATCCCGGATCCGTGCACGGACTTCATCCGGGTCGATGATTCGCATGACACGGGAGCGGAAGTCGGCCGAACCAGGTAAGCCCTTGCTATACCAGCCGATATGCTTACGGGCTCGGCGCAGGCCGGCGTCAGAACCGTAATGAACCAACATGCTCTCGAAATGTTCGAGAAGGATTTCCAACTGCTCGCCAAGCGGCGGATCGCCGATGCGCTCGCCGGTCTCGAGATACCGGCAGACCTGGCCAGGAAACCATGGCCGTCCCAGGGTGCCGCGTCCGATCATGACCCCGTCGGCTCCGGTTTTCTCCAGCATTCGCATGGCGTCTTCGACTGTGAAGACGTCGCCGTTGCCGATGACCGGGATTCCAACCGTTTCCGTCACCTCGCGGATAATCTCCCAATCGGCATGCCCGCGGTAGAACTGAGCCCGCGTCCTGCCGTGAACGGTGACCGCCTGGATACCGCATTCCTCGGCGATGCGCGCCAACCTGGGAGCGTTCCGGGTGCTTTCGTCCCAGCCGGCACGTATCTTGAGGGTCACCGGCAGATCAACGGCCTCGACCACAGCCGCCATGATGCGACCGGCAAGTGGTTCGTCTCGCATCAGCGCCGCCCCGGCCTCCCCCTTGACCACTTTCTTGACCGGGCAACCCATGTTGATGTCGATGATCGCCACCCCCCGATCCTGGTTCATCCTGGCTGCTTCGGCCATCACCCGAGGTTCACGGCCGGCAAGTTGCAAGGCCATCGGCCGTTCCTCGGCACACCCCCCGGACATCCTGAGGGTCTTGTCGGCGGCATGGACCATGGCCTTGCCGGCGATCATCTCGGAGACCACGAGACCAACCCCGCAACGCTTGACCAGGCGACGGAAGGGCATGTCGGTAACCCCCGACATCGGCGCCAGGATCACGGGGGTGTCCAATCGGACATTTCCGATTTGTAAAGTCATTGTCTTGGAGCCCTGATCAAGTGCCTATTTATTAGGCAAGCCGATCGCAATTTCAACGAAATTGCACACACTCAAGGCATTAAACTGATATCTCTCGAAATCATGCCAAGATCACATCGCTCACGAATTTGACTCCGGGATAACCCAGGGTCAGCAACAGGTAAGCCAGCAGGACGAGCCGGGTCACCATGCGCCCACGCACGCCACTCCGGTAATGGGCCAGCAATAGACCGCCGATGACGACAAAAGTGGTGATGGAAAATATCGATTTGTGGTCGAACGATACCAGAGTTCCGGTCTCCCAATACTGGGCGGCCATGCCCGTGGTCAGGCCCAGGGCCAGCACGATCTCGCTGAGAATCAGCAACCGCACCAACAAGAATTCACAGTCGACGACCGACGGCAGAAGGTGCGTCAACGCCGTGGGGTGCTTCGTTTTCAGCGCCCGTTCCTTGAGGAATGCCGCGAGCGCCGCCACGGCGGCGATGGTGACCAGCCCATAGGTCGTTACCGAGAGGAGGATATGGGCGTGGATCCATCCCGTCGGCGCGGCGGCGATGAGAGGTTTCTCCGGTACCGACTGCCAGATGACCGCAAGGACACCGATGACCATCAGGTATGCCGTAATCAACGGCGTCAAACGCCACCCTTGACGGGTAACCACTGAGATGACGACGAAAATGGCCATGCTGACCGCCACCGTCACCCACAACGCCATCGACAGGCCGGTGAGCCACGTCCCGGACATCTGAGCGATCACCCATCCCCCGGGGCCGGCCACGGCCAGCGCCAGCATCGTCCAGTAAAGGGTGTCCCGGCTGTGCTCCCGGCGCAGGGAAACCAGCAAGGAGGGCAACAGGGAAGCCAAGGCGATCAGGCTGAAAAGCATGTTTTCGATCATCGGCGAGAATGTACCCCGCTTGCCGTCGAAGTTCCGAATTGTATTTACGGATCGACCGCGAAACCCATTGCGCACAATTGCGCCGGATGTCCCTCTTGGCAAGACCTCTTGGCCAAACTAGCCTGTCCGGCGGGAACCATTGTCTGGAAATCCACGATTGGATCATGCCATGAGCAAATGCATCGCGGTTGTGGTCGGCGCCGGGCGGGGGCGGCGCTTCGGGGCCGGGATGCCGAAGCAATATTGCCGGCTGGGCGGATGGCCGATGGTGCGGCGCACGATCCTCGCCTTTCTCGATCACCCGCGCGTGAACTCGGTCCGTCCTGTCATCCATCCCGACGACAAGGTCCTATTCGATGAGGCCGTCCTCGGGTTGGACATCCTGGAGCCGGTGGACGGCGGCGACACCCGCCAGGAATCGGTACGCTTGGGCCTGGAGAGTCTGGCCGATCTGGAGCCGGATCTGGTGCTGATCCATGACTCCGCCCGCCCTTTCGTCGACGATGGCCTTATCTCGCGTGTCCTGGACGCCCTGGAATCGCAGCCAGGTGCCATCCCGGTCCTTGCCGTCAGCGATACCCTGAAGCGGGGCTTCGAGGGTCTTGTCACCGCTACCGTTGAACGCCAAGGACTGTGGCGGGCGCAAACCCCTCAGGGGTTCCGTTACCGTGACATTCTCGACGCCCACCGTAAATTTTCCGGCGCCGGGCTCACCGACGACGCCGCCATCGCCGAACAGGCCGGACTGGCTGTTAGCCTCGTCGCCGGAAGCGAGGAAAACCTGAAGGTGACCACCCAGGACGATTTGCGGCGCGCGGAAATGCGATTCGATGGCCGCATGGTCCGCACCGGCATCGGCTTCGACGTTCATCGGTTCGGCCCCGGAGATCACGTCATGCTGTGCGGGGTTCGCATCCCATTCACTGCCGGGCTGATCGGCCATTCCGACGCCGACGTCGGCCTGCATGCCCTGTGCGATGCTATTTTCGGGGCCATCGGAGAAGGCGACATCGGCAGCCATTTCCCCCCTGAAGACCCGGAGTGGCGCGACGCTCCCTCCGAAACCTTCCTCCGCCGGGCAGGTGAATTGGTGGCGGCACGCGGGGGAACGATCGCCAACCTGGATGTTACGCTGATCTGCGAGGCGCCACGGATCGTTCCCCACCGATCCACCATGATCGAGCACATCGCCGATACTCTCGATCTCCCGAAGCGGCTCGTCAGCGTCAAGGCGACGACCACCGAAGGACTGGGCTTTGCCGGCCGCGGTGAAGGTATCGCGGCACAAGCCGTGGCAACCATATACCTGCCCTCCAACTCCTGAGGTCTGACACGCCATGCATCATCATGAAGTCGTAACCTCCGACTACATCGGCTCCGACCGCCGCAAGAAGCCGCATGCGGACGCCTCACAGAATTTGCCTCTTGGTCGATGTCCCCAACACGTTGCAGGCCAAGACCCCCGGAAGCAAGAAGCTGGCCAGCATCCAGCATGCCTTCGACGTCGAGGAAGACATTGCCGATCTCGCCCGCAATATCTCGGCTTCCGTCGCCGAACGAAAGGATAGTGAAAAAGTCCACTAATATTATGTGCTATTGCGTTTCCCCGGCAATCCAGTCGAGGTATTCCCTGTTGCCCCCGGTAATCGGGAGCGAGATCACGCAGGGACAATCATAGCTGTGAAGCTGCTTGACCTTGGCGATCACCTGATCCACCAAGTCCTGCCGCGTCTTGAGGAGCAAAGCCACTTCGCCGTTCTCTTGCACGGCACCCTCCCACCAGTACATTGAAGTAATGCCGGGCAGCACATTGGCACAGGCGGCGAGCCGGTCTTCGACCACGGCACGGCCGATTTTCGATGCCTCCTCCTTGGAACCCGTGGTTATGTAGATCATGGTCAGGGTCATGGCTTGTCCTCTTATAACAAGCATCCGGAGCCGCCTTTCGGCCGGTTCTGGCCCTGAAGGCAAAATTACAGTAGCATGAAGGATACACCATCACCCCAGGGTGAACCGGTAGAAACGTGGCGCGAAACAATCGAACCGAGGCCGTCGTCCCAATCCGAGGCAGAGATGTATTGAAAGTGAAACCGACACAGTCGCAACTGCGGTGGTTGAAGCGAGGCCTCGAACAGGCGGGCGGCAAGCTTCCCCTGTTCGACGACACCGGCCAACGGGTGAATGAGCGCACGGTACGCAGTTGCATAGAGAAAGGATGGGCCAAGCCGTGGTTCGCAAACCCGATCAAGCCGGACTGGCTGGTCTGTAAGCTCACCGATTCCGGGCGTGATGCCATCTCTCGGATCATCTGACGACATGACCTACTCCCTCCTGCTTTGTTCCCGTCTGTTACTGCAATTGCAGTAGCAATGTTTCGTATACAAACCAATGCCGGGGATGGTGCGGTCATGGCGTTGTTTCACAACTGCCCGATCGAAGGCCCTTGCCCAATCGAGAGCATTGTCGGGCATACTGGGAACCGCCCCGGTGACAATGGGAAAACCGCCGCGCCATGAAGTTCCATCTCAAGGAGGAAAAGGATCGGCTGGTTGTCTCCTTCGAGGGTGAAATCGACCTCGAATCTTCCGGTGAGGCGAGGAAGGTCCTGCTGGACTGTGTTTCGCGGGGACGATCGATACTGGTCGACATGTCGGGCGTGACCCTGATCGACAGTTCAGGCGTCGCAGTCCTTTTGGAAGCCTTTCAGGAAACCCGCAAGAAAGGTAAGGAATATGCCCTCGCCGGTGTCGGCGATTCGGTCCTGCGTGTGCTCAAGCTGGCCCATCTTGAGACGTTCTTCACCATCACCGACAACGCCGCCCAGGAACATTCTGAATCGGGTTGAAAAGCCGCAAATGCCTGTCACATTGGGCACTGAACCATTATTCCATGTTCCCCATGGTTCATCGTCTCACAATAAATGGGTGCCCAGGGGAAGGACGTCGTAGGGCCGCGAAACCGCCTCCAGGACATCCGCCGTCAATCGTGAACGCAAGACGCGCCGGTTGGCCGATACCGTGGAAGGGAGGTTCGGGAATTGACGAGATTGAACGTTCACGGCCACGTCTCCCCTTCCCTGTCGTGATGGCGGACGTCGTCCCTGACATGACCCGTGGCCATTCCGGAAAGCCCTCCCCGTGATTTGGGGGAAATGCATCCGCTTCGATTACACACGGTCTCGTTGGTTGCAGGGGGGGGAATCGAAACCCCGTTGTACGGGTTATGAGCCCGCTGCTGGAGCCACTCCACCCTACCCTGCTGCAACATCGTTACTCCCCACCCCCGGCCAGCAACTGAAAGAGGAAAGGCGCGATGATCCACATTCCGGCACTGGCCAAGAGGAGAATCGCCAGTACCGGGATCACCCCTGCCCTCCGGCTCCCCCTCGGCCGATCGACGATTCTTTCCAGGCAACTACCAAGGGATCGACCGATGGCACCGCTGCCTTCGACCTTCCCCGAATCCGTCTCCAGAACCCGTCTCAGGGTTTCGATGACGTGGAAAAATGCTTGACAGGTGGTCGACATGGTGCATACGATATCTCATAATCATGCGGTAGTCAAAGAAAATAACATGATCATACTATCGCATTTCGGTGTGAACTGTATCATTGTGTTTGCATGGACAAGGCTCGGGATGCGGACAAGCGTAGGCAGGCGTTCCATGACTTCATGGACGCCTACGGGCTCAAGACTGCGCCTTGGGCGAAGAAGGCAGGCGTCAGCCCAAGCAGCATCTATAACTTCCTCAACGGCCGTTCCGATTCCCTCTCCCAACGCAATCTCGAGGCTCTCGCCGGGGCGTCGGGACACCCGGTTTCGGAGTTGACCGGGGAAACCTCCCTGGGCACCGGCTATGGTTTCGGCCTTTCCGAGGAGGGGGAACTGTTTATCGGAACGTCGAACGGCCGCGCCAAATACGATAGCGACATATTTTCGCCACAACCCCATGCCATGCCTATGGAAAGGGTACCGTTACCTCCACAAGGTGGCCGGGACCTGTCGGTATTCGGTTACGCTGAAGGCGGTGGGGATAGGTTGTTTATCGATAACGGAAACATCGTCGATCGCATCCAACGGCCGGATTATCTGTTGAATGTCCGTGAAGCCTACGGGGTTTATGTCGTCGGTGATTCGATGCTACCCCGCCTGAAGGTCGGATGGCTGCTTTACGTGGATCCGGGAAGACCGCCGCGCCAAGGCGATGACGTTGTCGTCCAGTTCAAGGCTACCGAGGGGGAAGGCGGCAACCCGGCGATCGTCAAGGAATTCGTCAGCCGGGACAGCAAGAAACTCGTCCTGCTCCAGTTGAACCCCGACAAGGTGTTGACCCACAGAAACGAGGATATCCACGCCGTTCATGTGGTTGTGGGGCTGAGGCGTTTGTGAGCCTCGGGCCCTATCCTCCCGGTTATCCCCGGCCTTTCCGCCGGGGTGTTGACCGTCGACATCAGCGATCCACCTAACGCAATTTCCATTGTTCCCTTCCCGTTGCCCACCGGGAAGGGCCTTTGTCCGCCTTTCTCCTTCGATGGTGAATCGTTCGGAAATCACGTACTTATGTGTTTTCCTCTTGATAAATAGCATGCTTATGCGATACTGTGTTTCCCATGCCCTCATTGGCGACGGGAACGAGGATGTAATGGAGGACCGGGAACGACAGAAAGAAGCCACATACCGGCATACGCCTGGACCTTGGAAGGCCGGCCCCCTGACCGAGGACGGATTGAGGCGGGACCGTCAACATGTCTATGTCGATGTATTCGGTGGCGGAAGAAAGATTGCCCGCATATCAGCCTACGGAAAAAGGGAAAACGGTCTCCTGTCCTGGGGACTGAAGGCGCGTGGCAAGACACCCCACATTGTTTCCGAGACGGAGGTCAAGGCCAACGCCCGCCGCCTCGTCGCCACGGTCAATGCCCTCGAAGGCATATCCACGAGAACCCTCGAAAAGATCGCCGGATGCAACGGCAACGTGGAAGTCAGGAGTAAGGGGAAAATCAAACCCTTTCCCCTTCGCCGTCTCGTGGTCGCGCTTGGGGCGGTGGGGGGAATCCCGACACTGGCCCTGGAAGACGGCGTCCTGACGGCCATCGTTCGTCTCGCCGCCATCGGCCTGCGCACACTGGAACACGGGCCTTCGGAGGATGTCACGCGGTTCTGCAGGGGTCGTGAAAATCGTGCCCTTAGCCAGGCAAGAACCTGCATCGCCCTCCATGGGAAGACGCAGGGTGGTGCCAATGCCTGATACCGTTCCGCGACACGTACAACGATCGGAAGCAACGGATATCGACACCCTCGATAAACAGGCTGTTGCCTATCTGGGCCGCCCGCTGAACGCGACCGAGCGATCCCTTCTCAAGGTTTATCTCAGGGGCGGATATCGGGATCGCTGGGAACTGTCGTGCGGCGCCCCGCATCCGGAGGACCTGTCATGACCCGCCTCCCGAAGCCGTGCGAAGGGCAGGCCCGCGAGTTCGAGATGCGTGCGACGTTCGATGGCGATGAAGGTCCGGTCGAAGTCCATATCGACGGCGACATGATCACCATCAGATGCGACCTTGGCATCGCCCATTTGCATCTGAGTGAATTCGACCGGGTTTCCGACGAACTCGCCGCCTACCGCCGAGCCGTGGAGACCGTCGAAAACGGTGCCGCCAAGGTTGCTTAATCGTCGTCCCCGACGTTCGCCCCATCGATCGAGGCTTGAAGGCTATCGCCATCGAAATCAATGAACCCCTTCGTCACTTCGGCGAATTCCCGATAGAAGGGTTCTTCGGCCATTTCAATGACCTTGTCGCAAAAGCGGGGGATCCATTGGGACAGGTGTTCGTCCAGGAAGCGCTTTTCGATTTTCAGGATGTTGGTGGCGAACTCCTGGTTGGGTTCCGTCCAGGCCTCCGCTTCCTTCAACGCCAGTTGTTGCATGAATTCAAACTCGGCGCTGATGTGGTCGGGCATCCCCGAGAATGAATCGTCGATCGCCAGCCCGGCCGCCTCCATGAATTTTTTGACCTTGACCGTCTCCGGCCCCCAGAACCCGGGTTCCTGTTTGGATTCCGTTTTGATATGAACGGACTCGTTCGGGGAAAGATGAGGACCCGGTCCGATGAACAGTCGCGTGAATTCGACGGCCAGGTCCTCAACGAGGTTATCGTTGGAGGTAACGAAGAACGACTCCCCCAGGGAGATCCCAAGAGCTTCCAGGACCCCGGAAAACTCCGGGGTCCTGAGTTGGGTCAGAAGCTCGCTGGAGGGCTCCGCCCGGAAAACGCCGGCCAACAGGCCATACACGTTGGAACGCGCGGTCGCCGTATCGGCCATGTCCTTCCGGGCGGATGCCATTGCTACGTACTCCTCGGTCTAGCGTTCTAGGCCTTGACGACCTTGACCACCGTATCCATCCACCTTTGCTGGCCGGTAATCGGATCCGACGAGTTGGGGATGACGTAATTGGGGTTAACGCCGTGACGATCCCAAGCCTTGTTCTTGAAATCGGGATCGTCCGCGACCACTCCCGGGAACGGATCCGCTTTTCCCGAACCGTAACGGCCGGAGAACTCGCGACCCACGTGGAAGGAGATGGCGATGATCCCGGGGATGATCCCCTCGGTCACGCGGACAGTGGTGGTGACTTCGCCAGTGCCGCTCTTGACCTTGATCTTGTCACCATCCTTGAGGCCCCGCTCCGTGGCGGTCTTGGTATTCATCCACCCCGGATTGTCGTGATAGATCTCCGACAACCACTTGCAGTGACTGGTCCGCGAGTGAGTATGCGCGGCGACCTTGAAGGTGGTGAGGATCAGATCGTCGGCGGCCATCGCCGCGTGCTCGGGGATCTTCTCGTAGGTCGGGAACGGATTGAACTTCTTAACCTCCAGGAGATCGGAATAAATCTCCAGGAAGCCAGACTTATTGAGCTTGTCCGGTTTGAAGCCCTTATAGACCTCGCCATCGATCTCCTGACCGACATACCCCTTGACCGCGTTCTTGGTTTTCATGTAGCCGGTCTTGATGGCCTCTTCAGCGCTCTTGGCCTTGGACTTCTTCCATTTCCAGTACACGCCCGTGGCTTCGTCGAGGATGACGCCGTCCGCCTTGTACTTGTCCGGCGAAACCTTCTTCTTGTAGCCGTAGAAGTCCGGCTTGGCGTTCTTATCGTACAGGACGCCGTGCTCCTTCATGTACGCGAAGCCACCGGCGGCCTTCACGGGCTTGGTCATTTCGCAGGACTGCTGGACGTAGTCCATCTTGCTGCTGTAGGCCAACTCGATTCCGAGCCGCTTCGCCAAGTCGGGCCAGACGTCGCCCAGATCCCTCGATTCGCCGAGAGGTTCCACGAAGGGCTGGCGCAGGTAGTGCTCCCCGATCTGGGTCGGCGAGACCATGTCCTCCCAGTCCCACCTCTCGAGATAGGTGGCGTCGGGGATGATGAGGTCGGCAAGCGCCGAAGACTCGTCGTAGACGATGTTCGAGGTCACCAGGTACGGCATGATGCTCTCGTCCATCATGGTCGCGCGGTTGCCGTTGGAATCGCCGTTGCAGTAGACCGGGTTGTAGCAATACCACATATAGACGTCGGGGCGACCTTGAGAGCCGTCCTTGATCACCGGCAGCACTTCCTGGCAGACCCCATGGCTCGGATAGGCGATCGTGCCTTTGAAGCCCTTGGTGATTTTCAGGGCCTTGGTCTTGACATGCTTCGACTTGGGTCCTTTCCACTTGGCGCCCACACCCTGGCAACGACCGCCGGGGCTGTTGATGTTGTCGGTGATCCCCGCCAGCAGCATCATTGACCGTTCACCGTCGCACCCGTTGAGGCCAGCGGCGACACCACGGTAGCTGACCACGACGCCCGACTTCGCCTTGGCGAAGCCGCGCGCGAGGTCACGGATCTTGTCGGCGGGCACGCCGCTTTCCTTCGAGGCCACCTCGGGAGTGAACTTGGCCACTCTGGCCTTGACCGCGGCGATCTTCTCGTCCACCGAGGCATTGCGGTCGGCGGTGACCTTCATGAACTTGAAGAAGTCCTTCTTGTAGAGCCCCTCGTTCATGATGACGTTGCACATCGCAAGGGCAACCAAGCCGTCCGTGCCGACATTGATGGGAAGCCACGCGTCGGCAAAGGCAGCGGTATTGGTCAAGCGCACGTCGAAGACATACATCGGCACCTTCCGGTCCACATGGGCATCGATGAGCCTCTGGGAGGATGGAATGTGATTGGTATGGGTATTGGTCACGTTGCTGCCGAAGACCAGGATATAGTCCGTGTTCTCGAAGTCCCAGTTGTCGTAGTGACCACCCCAGGTGAGTTCCTGAGTGGTCCACTTTCCGCCTTCGCAGATGGATGTGTGGCCAGCTATGGTCTTGGTCCCGAAAGCGCTCAGGAAGTCCTTGGTGACCTTGGACGAACTGGACTTCATGCGTCCGTAATGGAACATGAACTTCTCGGGCGTGCCGGCATCGAGCAGCGGCTTGATATGCGCCGCGATCTCGTCCAGGGCTTCGTCCCAGCCGATCCTCTTCCACTTGTGCTCGCCGCGCTTGCCGACTCGCTTGAGCGGATAAAGGATACGGTCCGGGAAATAGACCTGGTTGATGCCGCCATGGGCCCTGGCGCAGACCACGCCCTTGGTCCTGACGGAATCGGGATGCCCCTCGATCTTGACGAGGCGTCCGTCCTCCACGTAGCCGACGATCGAATCCCTGGTCACGCACTGCCAGCAAGCCGATGCGATCCGCTTTCTTTCCTTGCCGGTGGCAGGAGAGAAATCGCGTCCCCCAGCCGCCAGCTTGACGCTCCCGGCGAGGGCGGCTTTGCTTCCGATGGCCCCTGTCGCCAGGACAGCTCCGCTGGCCGTGGCCAGCTTCATGAAACTGCGTCGGTTCAAACTTTGCATTATCACGTTCTCCTTCGCCCTGTCGGGCCTATCAATCCACCATTTCCACATAGTGATCCAACTTGCCCTTGGTCCGCTTGGTGTAGGCGGCCTTCAGGACGTTGTTCGGATCGATGTAGTACACTTGCGGATAGGTGCCTTCCTCGGAAAGCAACACGTTGTCGGCAAGATTGTGCTCCTTGACCAACTGGGACACCTTGCTGTTCGGATCGTTGAGATCGCCGAAGATCCTCGCCTTACCCTGACAGGTGTTGACGCAAGCCGGCTCGACGCCGTTATCGAGTCTGTGCACGCACATGTCGCACTTCTCGACGCCTTGCAACTCGGGCTTCATGCCCGCTTTGACGAAGGGATGGAAGGAGCGGACACCGTACGGACACTCGTCGATGCACTTGCCGCAGCCGATGCACTGGGTATTGTCGACAAGGATCAGGCCGTCGGGCCGCTTGTAGGTGGCGCCATCCCGATAACGGATCTTCTTGCCGTCGGGGCCCTTGAAGGACCTGCGCTTACCCGGGTACTGCGGGCAAATCTTGACGCAGATCGGAATCTTGTCCTTCTCGTTGCCTTCGCAGTGGTTGCACATCAGCGGCAGGTTGACCTTCGTCACGTCGGGGAAGGTCCCCATCATCTTGCGCTGAACGACGGTCCTGAAGCGGCCGAGGGCAACCCCGTTCTCCGCCTTGCAGGCGACCGTGCAGGCGCTGCATCCGACACACCGGCGCAGGTCCATGACCATCGCCCATCGCGGCGCATCCCGCTTCGGGGCCTGCGCGGCGACAGCCTCGCTCACGGTCACGGCGGCGACGACGGCCAAACCGGCGCCTTTCAGGACTTCCCGCCGTCCGACCTTGGTTCTTTCCATGGTACTCATTTTACACCTCTCCTTTGCATCTTACGTTCCTTCCTTGCACTAATTGCGACGCGAGTTTTGAGAGTCTCCCACCTCCGAATTCTTTCTCCTCATCCCTGGATCATTGCGCGCTTACAATCAGATCGAGGGCTTCCTCGAAATTGGCGAACGCCTCGTCCAACAACGTGATGGCGTACTTCTTGTTGTGGACGCCGTTGCCGATCGCCACGACGTTGAGAATCCTGCGTCCCTCGGTGATCAGGCGCTTGGCTTCCTGAAGCCTGTCCTCCGGCACCTCGCCCAGGGCATCCTCCAAGACCAGGAGCGCCTCTTCCTCGATTTCCTTGACGGCCTGTACCTCGCGGCCCAGGAAATCCTTCCAATCCTGGAGCATCTTGGAATGCTCCTTGGTGTGGCAGTCGACACAAGCCTGTCCCGTACCGGTCTTCACCACCTGGCCCTTGTTGTGGGCGATCCTGATATGACAGCCTGTGCAGTTGGTCTTGACGGCATCCATAAAGCCGGGCGCCCCCGAAACGCCTTCAACCACGGTCTCGCCGGCCAGCAACAACTTTTGGAACTTGTGGTGGTCGGGATGGCATAGCGTGCAATTGAGGCGAACGTCATCCATGTAGTTCTTCTTCTCGCCGTGCTGAATGACGTCGTGACAGTCGAAGCAGCCGGCCTTTTGGGATTCGACGTGTTTGTCGTGCATCAGCTTCTTGTCGCTCACCTTGGCGACCAGATCCGCCGTCACATTGTGGCAAGTCAGACATCCACCCGCATTGATCTTGCCCAAAACGACCTTGCCCGTGCCCTTGACGACATGGATGTGGCAGCTTTCACAGGACACACCGGCCTTCTGTAACGTCTGGTGGGTGATCGGCTGCTGGCTTGTGTCTTCTTCCGATGTCTGCTTTTGCAGCGACTTGGTCGGGATCTTGTGGCACATATCACACTTGGCCAGTCCCTGATTGAACTTGACCGTTTCAAACTTGACCTCCACGGCGTCCGGGTCATCGCCGTTAATCTTCTTGGGCTTGAGGTGACATAGGGAGCATAACTCCTTGGGCACCTCGAAGTGCTTCTCGACCGTATATTTAAAATGGCAGGTGGTGCAGTTCAGGTTCACGCCTTCGAGGCCTTTCTCGAAGTGGATCTTGTGCTTGAACGTGGTCGAATTGATGTACTTGATCTCCTTGTCCTGGAACTTTTCCTTGGAGTGACAGCCCGAAGTCAGACAGGATCCGTCCCTCAACTTGGCGCGTATCGGCAAAGGGGCGTAGGGATCGAAAAAATACGCCGCGGCGTGTCGCAGGCCTTTGAATTTTGCGGTTAACGTCCTCTTCTCGCCGGGAAGAAAATGGCAAACCACGCACTCCGCCTGTTCGCCCTTTTCGTTATTCGCGGCGTAGTGCTTGGAAGACTTCCAGGCGTTATACGGCTCGGCCATGATATGGCAGCCCAAGCCGCAGAACGTGGACCGCGAGGTGGCATATTCCATACCCATCAGGCCACCAACCACAGAAATGACGAGAGCGGCGATGCCGATAACGACTGTTTTCCAGCCGAAGGAGAACCTCACATTCAAAGTTTATTTCCCTCTGGACGAGTCAGGATTGGCCTTGATTCCCCCCGGCGACTTAGGCCCTGATTCCCTCTCTTTTACTAAGTCTCTTGGGTCACTCTCATCCGGTTCCATCTTCCCTCGACGGGACTATGATCGTCCAATGATTCCAAGGGACTCGGATTATATTAGCTTCGAATAATATTTCAACAAGGATTCTCGAAATTCGACGCCGACGCCGGCCTGCATCGGGAGATGAAGGTGCCCATTCCGGGACATTGGCTAATGACCGGCAACCCCGCCTTCGGACCACATCAACAGCGATGTCCGGATACGCGCGAGCTTGATTCATCTCAGAAGCGCCGATGCCATGAAGGCGGATTCCCTCGCCGGCCATCTCTAGGGCATCACCGTCGTTGACACGGGCCTGGCCGGTGACATCCTCTGCCTGGAGAGGACTCTCAGACTATATGAGCCGAGTTAATGCCCTTGAAACCATCATGAAGGAAGCATAACCTGTCCAATAAACTATGCATTCCTCGCGATTTTCAACAGGCATAGAGACATTCCCATTGTCTCAAGCCGATTCGCTGAAAACGTAATGGGGCTGCGGTCTCACAGCCAAAGAGGGAGGTGTTCATATCATCAGGTCAGGTGAAGGAACGATCTACGCTGACGATTCAGGCAACGGCGTTCAGCCGCCGTTGGGGTACGGCTGCATCAGCCGTCGAACCTTCGTGGGGGCCTGCGCGGCTACGCTTGTAACCCGCGGTGCCATGGCGGCGTCCTCCGGCACGGTCAGGTTCGGGCTGACACCGGTCTTTCTGGATACCGACATCCAGCTTCTGGCCGCGCTGGAGCGTTATTTGAGTGACCGCCTCGGCCGGCCGGTCGAACTGATCAAGCGGCGCACTTATCAGGAAATAACGTTGATGTTGCTGTCCGGGTGGCTCGACGCGGCGTGGATTTGCGGTTACCCTTACGTCCGCTACCGCGACCAGCTGTACCTTCTCGCCGTGCCCGTCTACCTGGGCAAGCCCCTCTATCAGTCCTATCTGATCGTCAATGCCGACAGCCCCGTCGAGACGGTCGCCGGTTTACGGGGGCGGGTCCACGCGTTCTCCGATCCCGACAGCAACTCGGGCTTTCTGGTGACCCAGCACCTTCTCGCCACCATGGGCGAATCACCGGATACCTTCTTCAGCCGTTATTTCTTCACCTACGGCCACCGCAACGTGGTGCGCGCCGTTTCCTCCAGCCTTGCCGAGTCTGGCAGCGTCGACGGCTACGTATGGGAGGTCATAAAACACAATGGAAGCAGACTTGTCGAAGGCACCCGGGTGATCCGCAAATCCGAGTGGCTCGGCTTCCCCCCGGTGGTCTGCAACCGCAACGCCCGCGACGTTGATGCCATCAAGGGCATTGCCGAAGCCTTGATTTCGATGAACGAGGATGACCTCGGCCAGGAAATACTGGCGGCCCTGCACCTGGACGGTTTCATCCGTGGCAGCCCCCCCCTGTTCGACGGGATCGAGGAGAAGTACAAATTCGTCCGCAACGTGTTTCGTGACAAGACATGAAGGCGCCCGCCATCAACCCCGCTGCTTGGCCGCTGACGTTGAAGGTGCCTCTGCTGGTCGCCGTCTTGATCGTCTCGGCCACCGCGATCGCCTCGAACATTGTTCTGATGCGCATATCGGAGACTCAGAAAACGAACCTGCAACAGCTTACCGGCTCCTATCTCGACGGCCTTTCCACCGCGCTCATGCCACACGTCATCCGCAAGGATATCTGGGAGACTTTCGATACGCTGGATCGCACCCGGGAGCAGTATGAGGGCGTCCACGTCCTAAATAACATCGTCGCGCTGAACGATGGGTCCGTCCTCGCCGCCTCCGATCCCCGAGCCTTCCCCGTTCTTTCACCGGTCCCCGAGAAACTCACCGAACGGTTCCCGAACGGGGAAGAGTTGGTGATCGACGATGTCGACGGCCGGGCCTGGACGCGGCGGACTTTGAAGGAAGGGAACGTCCCGGTCGGCAGCATCTTCGTCGAGATCGACATCTCGGATCTGCTGCGAGAGCGCCACGAGGTCCTGGTCACGCTGATCGTCGTCAACAGCTTGTTGACGCTGATCTTCGTCGCCTTTGGATATGTCATGGCACGGCGCATGGTGCGGCCGCTGTCGGTACTGACCGCCTATGTCGAGCACGTTCGCGAGGGCAAGATGGAGCTGATCCCTCCGCGATACATGCCGGCCCCGGGTACTGAATTCGGCGACCTGTTCCGGCGGTTCAACGCCATGGCGCAGGCCCTGAACGAACGGGAAGCGCTGGCTGCCCGCCTCGCCGAGGAGGAAAAAATGGCTCAGCTCGGCCGGCTTGCCTCGGGCATGGCGCATGAGGTCAACAATCCGCTGGGCGGCATGATGAACGCCGTGGACACCCTTCAAAAGCACGGTGACGAGCCGGAGGTGCGGACAACCTCGCTCGACCTCCTGAGGCGCGGGCTGACCGGAATCCGCAACGTGGTGCGGGCGGCCCTCGTCACCTACAAGGGCGTTCCCGACCCACACCACTTGGGCCGCCGCGATCTCGACGATCTCAGGTTTTTGGTCCAGCATGAAATCCGCCGCCGCCGCCTTCGCCTGCTCTGGCTCAATGACCTGCCCGACGAGGTTTCGGTGGATGGCGAGGCGACCCGGCAGGCCGCCTTGAATTTGATTCTCAACGCCTGTGCCGCCTCGCCCACCGGCGGCATGGTCAGGGTCGAGGCGCGCCGCGAGGACGGCGCCCTCCATATCACCATCGCCGACGACGGTCCCGGACTTCCCGAAACGGTGGCCGCGCTATTCGAAGAGGCCAGCACCGACGTCCCGCCACCGAAAGGAATCACGGGTCTCGGGACGTGGACGGCGGCCCACCTGGTGGCCCGCATGAACGGCCGCTTCCAGGTGGCCACCGCGGCACAAGGGGGGACCCGGCTGACCATGGTCATTCCGCTGCGGCGAGAGGAGAAGCTCGTTGCCGCCGCTTGACCGCCCCTGCGTGGCGATCGTCGAAGACGACCCTGTGATGGGCGGATCGCTGGTCCAGCGGCTTGATCTCGAAGGCTACCAAACCCGGTGGTGGCAGACCGGGGCGGAAGCGCTGGACGAACTTCGCGGCTTTCGGCCGGATGTGTTGGTCTGCGACATCCGTCTTCCGGACATGAATGGCGAGGAATTGTTCCAGAAGGGGGCGCCTCACCTGGGAACCACCCCCGTTCTGTTCATCACCGCCTTCGCCGAAATCGAACAGGCCGTAAGGCTGATCCGAAAAGGGGCCGACGACTACCTCTCCAAGCCCTTCGACATGAAGGACTTTCTTGCCCGAATCGATTACTTGGTAAATCGACACAGTCTGCCGGCCGGCTTGGCCCCGACAACCCTCGGTGTTTCCGAATCCATGCAGAGGCTCGAGGAACTCCTGCGAAGGATCGCCGACATCGAGAGCACCATCCTGTTGACCGGCGAGAGCGGCGTCGGCAAGGAGGTCGCGGCGCGCCTTCTCCACCGGATTTCGCCGCTGGCGAAGGCCCCCTTCATCGCCGTCAACTGCGCCGCCATCCCACGCGATCTGATGGAGAGCGAACTGTTCGGGCACGAACGTGGCGCGTTCACCGGCGCCCATGCCCGCCATGAAGGGTATGCCGAGCGCGCCGGCGGCGGGATACTGTTTCTCGACGAGGTCGGGGACTTGCCGCTGTCGCTCCAGGCCAAGCTTCTCCGACTGCTTCAGGAGAGAGTCTTCACGCGGGTCGGCGGCGAGAGCACCATCGAGTTCAGTGCCCGTTTGATCTGCTCGTCGAACAGCGACCTGGAGGCGCTGGTCGCCGCCGGCCGCTTCCGCCAGGATCTCTACTACCGGATCCACGTCATTCCCATCGTCGTTCCTCCCTTGCGCGACCATCCCGAGGATATCCTACCGTTGATCCACGGCTTTATCGCGCAGTTCGCGGAAATCTTCCGACGACCGGCCCGCGGCTTGACCGAGACCGCCGAGGAAACCGCGATCGCCTACGATTGGCCCGGCAACGTCCGCGAGCTGCGCAACCGCGTGGAGCATGCTGTAGCGCTTGCCGACGAGCCGCGGCTGGGCGCTCAGGACCTTTTTCCGGACGCCGGCCATGCCAGTGATTCCAACGAAATGCCCACTCTGAACGAAATTCGCGATCTGGCCGAGCACCGGCACATCCACAAGGCGCTGGAACGCACCGGCGGCCAGATTATCAAGACGGCGGAACTGCTGGGCATTTCCCGCACCACCCTGTGGACGAAAATGAACCGATTGGGCCTCAGCTCCAACGACGAGGATTGACCGGGTTCGGTTTTCCGTACGCCGGGCCGGTGCGTGTTCTGATTTCCGAACAGAGCGCGGCATGCCGCGCCGCGGAATTCCTTGATTCTCTGCCTTTTCACCTCCGGCATGATTCTTGCTCCTTCTGCCATCAATTAAACGATCATGACTGGGAGGAGTTCATAAAACATTGTCCGGCGATGGTCATTGCCGGCCGTTCCAATCTAATCATTTAGCAGCCGGAGGGCCGATTGGCTCCCTGGCGTTAATTCCGTGGCCAGCCGTAGGAAACGTCTCGCCCATGGCAAGAATGGAATTGCCGTCCGGCTGGGAACGAAATCAGGTAGACGCGAAATGGCAAGAAGCCGATTGGGAGGAACAAAAAATGATGTGGAGTGACTTGAAATGAGAAATCCATCCACCGAAAGGATCACCCGGCGTGAGGCCCTTGGCACCGCCGGCGCGGCGATGGCCGGAGCGGCTGTCGTCGCCGCCGTGACCGTAAGCGAGGCTGTCGCCGCGCAGGCCCCGAAGCGGGACGCGCCGCGATGGGTGATGGTCGTCGACCTGCGCAGGTGTATCGGCTGCAGGGCATGCACCATTTCCTGCAAGACCGAGAACGCGGTGCCGATCGGCAACTGGCGGACCGTCGTCCAGGAGAAAATGCACGGCACGTTCCCCAACACCACGAAGACCTTCGTGCCGGTGCTATGCAACAACTGCGAAGGCAACGAAAAGGACAAGATCCCGCCCTGCGTGAAGGAATGTCCCGAGTACCCGGCCGACCGGCAGGTCTACGTCACCCCGGACGGGAAGAAGATCCGCTACCGGGACGGCGCCACCTACAAGCGGCCGGACGGGTTGATCCTGCTCGACAACTCCAAGTGCATCGGCTGCGGCAAGTGCATCGATGCCTGCCCGTATGGTGTCCGTTCCTTCAACCCGCTGGTCAAGGCGGGCAAGAAGCCCGAGGAGAACGGCATCACCAAGTGCGACTTCTGCCGGCACCGGGTCGACAACGGCGTCGAACCGTCCTGCGTCAACACCTGCCAGGGCCGGGCAAGGATTTTCGGCGACATCAACGATCCCGACAGCGAGGTTTCCAATCTGGCCAAGGAACATGGCCTCCTGGACAACCGGGACAAGTCGAACCTTCTACCCGAGGAAGGCACCTATCCGCACGTGTTCTACATCGATCCGGACAACATCCTGAAGACCGGCTACACGAAGCGGCAACCGAAGAAGCTGGACCACTTCCGGGACGAGATCACCTAGGCCCCGCCGGATACAGGAGGACAACAGAAAATGTACAGCCTAAACCGTCGAAATTTCATGAAACTGGCCGCCCTCAGCGGCGCGGTCGTGGCGGCGGGGGCGGTCGACAGCCGTCCGGCGCTGGCCGGCACGATCAAACTCGAGAAAGGCGGCCGCGACTTCTCGCCGGCCACCGACAAGGAAAGGAAGGCGATCCCGTCAGCCTGCTGGCAGTGTGTCACCCGCGACTCCATTATCGGCTACGTGGAGGACGGCCGGCTGGTGAAGATCGAGGGCCACCCCAAGTCGATCCGCACCCTCGGCAAGCTGTGCGCCAAGGGCCAGGCCGGCATGGATCAGGCCTACTTCCCGGACCGCATCCTCTATCCGCTGCAGCGCGTCGGCAAGCGCGGCGAGCACAAGTGGAAGAGGATTTCCTGGGACGCGGCGCTCGATCTTCTCGCCTCGAAGCTGAAACCGCTTCGCGACGCGGGGACGCCCGAGTTGTTCATGTACCAGTACGGCCGCCACAAGGCCAGCCAGGAAGCCACCATGAAGGACTTCATGGGCGCTTATGGCAGCGGCACCATCGGCAACCACACCTCGATCTGCGAATCCGCCAAGTGGACCGCCATGGAGATGACCTGGGGCGGCGGCTACGACAACTGGGACTTCGACCGCACCGACTTCGTGATCAACTTCGGCTCCAACGTCTTCGAGTGCCACACCAACCACCTCCCGACATCGCAAAGGCTTATCAGGGCGATGGTCGACCGCGGGGTGCCGCTCTATACCTTCGACGTGCGTCTTTCCAACACCGCCGCCAAGTCGACCGAGTGGATCCCGATCAAGGTCAACACCGACGGCGCCGTTCAGTTGGCGATGACCAACCACATCATGAACAACAATCTGTATCACAAGGACTTCATCAAGTTCATGAAGGTGTCGGCGAAGTACGACCAAACCGACGCTGAAAAGATCGCCGAGATCAAGAAGCGGGTCGCCAAGTACACTCCCGAGTGGGCGGAAGGCGTCAGCGACGTTCCGGCGTCGAAGATCAAGCAAATCGCCACCGATTTCGCCAAGGCCAAGTCGGGGGTGGTGATCACCTATCGCGGCAACCTCATGCACTTCGACGGCGCCGAAAACGAGCGGGCGTCGATGCTGCTTATGGCCGTCACCAACAACCTCAACAAGCCGGGCGGTCGTTGTAAGGCTGCTGGTGGAAGCTGGAAAGCTCCCTCGACGCCGAAGGCCAAGGTGCACAAGAAGTTGGATATCCTGGATGGCTTCCCGGGCAAACCTAGCGACACTTCCTATGCCTATCCGACGCACCACGCCAGCCACCAGGTCATCCCGATGATCATCGACGGCAGCTGGGGTCGGCCCAAGGTCTACTGGTGGAGCGCCTACATTCCGACCTACTCCAACGGCAACAACAACGAGGCCCGGAAGCTCTTCCTGGACGAGAAATTGATGCCGTTCCTGGTCTGTACGACCATCGGCTACGAGGAATCGTCGCAGTACGCCGATCTCATCCTTCCCGACGTCTCCTACCTCGAGCGGTGGGACTGGGAAGACATGCCGTCGGCCAACCAGATCGGCGAATGGTACTTCCGCCAGCCGCTGGTCAAGCCGCTGGGCGAGGCAAGATGCCAGGGCGACGTCTTCCCCGAGTTGGCGAAGAGGCTCGGCTTCGAGCTCACCTGGAGCAGCAAGGAGGACTATGTCAAGCAGTCCTGCAATATGACTCCGGGCGTCAAGGAGGCTGGCGGCTTCGAGTACATGAAGAAGCATGGCGTGTGGGTTCCCCCCGGCGCCAAGCCGTTCTTCGGCAACCACGACCAGGAGGTCGACGTCTCCGGCGCCGACCTCGACGAGAAGACCGGCGTCTACTCGAAGGGCGGAAAATATGTCGGCCAGAAGATCGGCGACAAGGCCTACGCCGGTTTCGGAGGGGGAATGATCAGATCCGGCATGTGCGAATTCTATCAGGAGGCCATGGTCGAGAAGGGGCTTCCCGCGTTCCCCGGCTATACGCCAACGCCGGAGCATGTGGCGATGGAAGCCGACGACCTGATCCTGACCACCTTCAAGATCGCCTGCCACACCCACTCGCGGACCGCGGTCTCAAAGTTGCTGTCCGAGATGTACCACGACAATCCCGGCTGGATGAACCCGAAGACGGCGGCCGAGCGCGGGATCAAGAACGGCGATGCGATCAAGGTCAAGAGCGAGATTGGCGAAATCACTACCCACGTCAAGGTGACCGAGGGCATCATCCCCGGGGTCATCGCCATCTCCCACCATGTCGGACGGGAACACTCCGGGCGCTGGGGATCGGGCATGAAGTCCCCGGTTCCGGGCGTCCACGACGACGATCCGGACCTCAAGCTCAAATGGTGGGACAAGAACGGCGTACATCCCAACGTCCTCATCCCCAACAAGGGAGATCGTGTCAGCGGCACGATGCGCTGGATGGACACCGTGGTGAAGGTCACCAAGGCCTGAGCCTGGCGCCTGGGTGGATGAAAGGAGAATTGATGGGGACCGCCAGAAAGAAAAAGGCCGACACCGCCATGGCGCGAAGTCACGTCTACGGTCTGTTGGCCACCATCTTCCGGGCGGAACCCACCGCGGCCCTCCTCAAGGAACTGAAAGACCCCCGGTTTTCGGGGGTCTTTTCCGACCTTGGGCTCGACCTGGGGGACGAATTCCATCAAAAACCCGAAGCCGAACTGGTCGAGGAACTGGCCGTCGAATACACCCGGTTGTTCATCGGGCCGGGCCCCCATGTTTCACCCCACGAGTCCGTGCACAAAGAGGTGGACGGCGGAGGCCGGGGCTCCCTCTGGGGGGAAGATACGGTCCGGGTCAAGAAGTTCATCGAGACGGCGGGGCTCGAGTACGAGCCGGACTACACCGGCATCCCCGATCACGTCAGCGTCGAACTGGAGTTCCTTCAGAAGCTCGCCGATCGGGAATCGACCGCCTGGAGCGAAGGGGACACCGAGGGCGCCCTCTATTGCCGGAAGATCGAGAAGATGTTTCTCGAGGATCACCTGAGCAAATGGGTTCCCCGGTTTTGCGACAAGGTCATGGCCCAAGCGGAGCTGCCTTTTTTCGGGAAGATGGCCAAGCTCACCAAGGGGTTTATCCTGAATCCTGCATTCCGGTGACCAGGTATGACGCCACGAGTCGTCCTGACCCAACCCATGCGGATGTTCGATATTCTTCGTCCCGGTTGGGATGAAACAAAGAGAAAGCGGCGATGAGCGGACCGTCACCCAAGTCCCATCTCTACCGGTTGGGGATCATTCTGGTCGTCGGCTTTGTTGCTTTTTCCGTGTTCATGGCAATTGCGGTGCCGGCAAATTGGAATTACCAGGGTTGGTATCGCCTCGACGCCCTTGAGGAATTGAAGGAACCACCGCTGGTCTATGGCGGTAACGAATCCTGCGCCGCCTGCCACGACGCGATAATCAATGAAGTAAAGAAATTCAAACACCGTGCGTTGTCCTGCGAGTCCTGCCACGGACCGCTGGCCCACCATGTCAAGGGCAAGCAGAAAATCGCCGACGCCTATATCGATGACAAGGGCCGTTGGCAGTGCTTGAACTGCCACAAGAAACTGGTCAGCAAGAGTTTGGAATTTCCTGTTTTCAGCCGGGAACGGCCCCGAGAACACACCTCGATCAAGCCGGGTACGCCCTGCAAAAGCTGCCACAAGCCCCATCACCCGACACCATAGGCATTCCCCGGAAACCCGGAATTATTTTCATGCCGAAATCACACGAGGAAAGGGAATCGATTGAACCGGCAGCGGATTCCCGCCGGGAGTTCCTGATCCACCTGCTGACGGGAACCGCCTCCGCCACAGTATTGCTGGTCTACGGAGCGGGCGCGTTCAGCGGGGCCCAGGCGCGCCAAGAAGGGTACTCCGAGCACGCCAGGGACGGCGAGCCGGACCATGATTACGCCTATGTGGTCGACGTCGCCAAGTGCATCGGTTGCGGCAACTGCGTGCGTGCCTGCAAATTGGAAAACAGTGTGCCTGATAAGCTGTTCCGGACCTGGGTGGAAAGGTATGTGCTGACCAATGTCGGCATCCACATCGATTCCCCCGACGGTGCGATCAAAGGGTTCGAGGAGCTCAATGCGGAGATCCGCAACAATAGCCGGCGCTCGCACACCGTTCCCAAGATGTGCAACCACTGCCGGACGCCGCCCTGTGTCCAGGTGTGCCCGGTGGGAGCCACCTTCCAATCCCCCGAAGGTTTCGTGCTGATCGATTACAACCACTGCATCGGCTGCGGCTATTGCGTTCAGGCATGCCCCTACGGTGCCCGCTTCATCAATCCCGACAAGCACATGGCCGACAAATGCACCTGGTGCTACCACCGGGTGAAGAGGGGCAAGCTTCCTGCCTGCGTCACGGTCTGTCCGACCCGCACCCGCCTGTTCGGGGATCTGAACGATCCAGAGAGCGAGGTGGCCAAGATTTTCGACGCCGACAAATGGATGATCCTCAGACCGGAGATGGACACCGAACCTTTCTGTTTCTACGTCGGGCTGCCGAGGGAGGCACGCTGACCATGATCCTGCCGAACGAAGCAATGGTTAATTACGTCTTCCCCAACAACTTCCAGGTGGTGTGGTCGTTGATGATCGTCATCTATCCCTTCATCACCGGTCTGATCGCCGGCGCCTTCGCGGTTTCGGCCCTTTATCACGTGTTCAAGATGAAGGAATTCAAGCCGATCGCCAATTTCTCCCTGATCATGGCGTTTTGTTTCGGGCTTTTCGCCGGGCTTCCGCTGCTGGTCCACCTGGGCCAACCCCAGCGAGCCTTCTTGATCTACTTGACCCCCCATTTGAGTTCGGCGATGAGCGTGTTCGGATACGTCTACGGCGGTTACATGGTCCTGCTGACGATCGAAATCTGGCTGATCTACCGCTCCTACTTCATCCACCAGGTCAACCGGACCAAAGGTCCCATGTGGCTGGTGTGGTATGTGTTGACCCTGGGGGTGACCACCTATAATCCCGATTCCGCCCGGATAGATCAAAAATTGTCCAACATCCTGTCCGGAATCGGAATCCCTTGGGCCTTCTTTCTCCACGGCTACGTTGGCTTCATCTTCGGATCGGTCAAGGCCATCCCCTGGTGGGCGGCGGAGTTGATGCCCGTCATCTTCCTGACTTCGGCCATGGTCAGCGGAATGGCGATGATCCTGGTGGTTTACATCTTTCTCGCCTGGCGCCGGAACGAGCCTTACGACTATATCTTGATCAAGAAGTTCAGCGGCTTCCTGTGGGGCATCTTTCTTCTCGATTGGGCTCTCGAAATACTCGAACTGTTCCATGTCTCGTATTTGAGGGGTTATGAGTGGGCGGAAATCAAACCGCTCCTCGCCGGACCGCTGTTCGGAAGCTTCGTGGTCGGCCAGATTTTGGTTTTTTCCGTCGTCCCGGCCCTCCTGTTGGGCGTGGTGACGGTTACCCGCATCGACGGCCGGAAGATGCTGTATCTGGCCAGCATCGGAAGCATCGGCCTGATCCTGCAGGTCCTGTTCATGCGTTTCAACGTGGTGATCGGCGGCCAGCTCATTTCCAAATCCGGGCGAGGCTTCGTCGAATTTCATTGGGAATTTTTCGGCAAGGAGGGAATCCTGTCCGCGCTCGCCATCCTGGCGGCGCCGTTCGTCGTCTACTACGTGATCAGCCGCTTCATCCCGATCATGGGCGACTTGGTGATTCCGGAGGAATCGGAGGATCGTCCCATGGGACAGCCCGAGGCCTGAAAACGACGAGTTTGGAGTAATAATTCATGCGATTGACCAGGAAACTCCTGATATGAGAATAAATCTATCATTTGGCTGGAAAACAGGCGTCGTTGTCCTGGCTTTGCTTGTAATCCTGGTTGGATCGCTGGCGGGAGGCGCCGAGTATTATTCCCGCCAGTCGGAATTCTGCGGTGGCACCTGCCACATGATGACCGAGCCGTACGACACCTGGGTGGACTCCAAGCACAACACCAAGGAGGTCACGATCGGCTGTGTCGATTGCCATTATCCGCCGGTTGTGGATTCCTCGTCAGGAACGAATTTTATCGGGCTGAGACAGCTTTCTTCATATCTCGCGGACCCGGAGGCTCCGCCCAGGAAACGCGCCAAGGTTGGCGATCTGACATGCGGGGCATCGGGCTGTCACTCGGGGGACGCGTTTCTCGACAAGGAACTAAAATTCAAGGAAAAGGTCTCCTTCAAGCACAAGACCCACGGTCAAAAACTGAACTGCAATACCTGCCATTTCAAATATTCGTCGGACAAGCATTTCGAGGTGCCCAAGGAAGTCTGTTTCCTGTGCCATTCCCGGAATACGAAAATCAACGATGGCAGGAACCAATGCGCCCTGTGTCACGTGATTCCCACCAAGTCGCTGCAAAAGCAGATATCAGAAGACGACAAAAGCAAGCAGCCGATTACCCACCAGACGCTGATCGCGGCGAAGGTAGACTGCAAAGGCTGTCACCAACAGTTGTTCGCCGATCGCGGAATGGTAAAGAAGGACGTTTGCCGCGATTGCCATAGGAAACCGGAATCGGAATTGTTGGCGAATCCTGACGATAAATTGCTGGGTGGCGGGGACAAGAGGAAATTGTTGCATGACAAGCACGTGGTTTCCCTGCAAGCCAACTGTTTCGATTGCCATCAGGCTGTCGAGCACAAGCAGAAGGCCGATTTCCTGGAGCCCGTCCGCGCCGACTGCGCGTTGTGTCATCCCGATCATCACCGTTTCCAGAAGCTTCTTCTCGAAGGCGCGGAGCGGGACGGCGTCGCCAGTACCCCAAGCCTCATGGCCGGGGTGAATACCAATTGCACGGGCTGCCACATCAGCAAGGAGCACAAGAAAGGCCAGCCGGTCCTGATCGGTTCGGCGAAGGCATGCGTCAATTGCCATACCAAAGAGCAGGCAAAATTGGTCAAGGATTGGAAGGATGCCCTGTCCAAGGAAGTCAAGTATGCCAAGGAGCTGGAACAAGAAGCTCGGCAAGCGATGGCGATTGCCGCTGCCCGGGGCAAGGTGCCCGAGGAAAAGCTAAACCAAGCCCAGGCAATGCTCGAAGAGGGGCTGCAGAATCTGCACATCGTCGAGTACGGTAACGGTATCCATAACAAGAAATACGCTATCATGCTGCTGGACACGGCAATGACCAGTTTCGAAGACCTGATCGATTCCCTCGCCGAAGGCGGATGATTTCATGTGCGGGGAACGTCTGACGGCAACAGACCGGGACATCCGGCCTGGCGAGCCAAGTGAATGCGTCCAATCAGCGTCGTTTCAGTGGCGACTGGGAAATAACGGTTTGAATAATTGGAGTGACCGATGAAACCCTTAGCATGGTTTGTATGGCTTGTATCACTGTTCTCGGTGATGACGTTGACCATAGACACCTACGCGAGTGATGAGCCCACCCCCACGAAAGGAAGCCATCTATATCGCTCTTTCTGCTTTATCTGCCATGGAACGGGCGGCAAAAGCAAAGGTCCCCTTGCCATTAAGTTGAACCTCGAACCGGCTGATCTTTCCTCGGAGAAATACCAGACGTTAAAAGTGGAGGAATTGGCCGACATCATCGGGGGCTACTGGAAAAAGCGGGACACGATAATGCCCAACTGGGGTAAGGTGTTACCCAAGACAGACCTGCTCGATATTGCGTCGTACATTCCCAATCTATCCCGGAAAGACCTTAGGTTCATTGGGGATACACGCCGTGGCAGGGTTACTTATAGAAGAGCCTGTGCGGCATGCCATGGTCAATTTGGAACGGGAAGAGGTCCTCTTGCGGATCTGATGAAAATTCCCATGGTCGATTTCACAAATTCAATAAAGATGGAGAAGATAACAGACGAAAAGCTGATTAATTATATCCGGGAGGGCGAAGGAAAATTCATGCCATCGTGGAAAGGGAGTCTTTACGACGACGAAATCATCGATGTAGCCGCCTATGTCCGCATGCTGGGGAGATAGGCAACCCTTCGATGATTTTCAGGTCGCCAGCGCCTTCATGAAATAACCGAGCTAAAGAAGACCTCCGAGAGATGGCCGCGATGTATGCTTCCTTGCATTCCTACCGCGGCAATTATGGATTCCGGCCAGGATCAGGCCTTGGCTACCGTAACCACCGTATCCATCCAACGCTGCTGACCGCTGATCGGTTCGGGCGAGTTGGGAATGATCCAGTTGGGGTGGGTTCCGTTGACTTCCCACCATTTCAACTCCTCGCGCGGAGAAACGCTCACCCCCCTCGGGGACCACTTGTTGGCGGCGTATCTCCCATACTCCCAACGGCCGCAATGGGTGGAGATGGCGATGGTCCCCGGAATGATCGTATGTGTCACCTTCGCCGTGGCTTCCACCTCGCCAATGTTGGACTTGACCTTGATCCTGTCCCCGTTCTCGATGCCCCGGGCCTCTGCCGAGACTGGATGAATCAAGGCCGGATTGTCATGGTAAAGCTCTGTCAGCCACCTGCAGTTCTGAGTGCGTGACAGGGTTTGGAGGTTTACCTTGTAGGTGATCAGGATCATTTCATCGGGCTTCAACGACTGATGCTCCGGTATGGGGACGTAGGCCGGCAGCGGCGAAAAGCCCTTTTCCCCCAGGATCGACGAATAGATCTCGAAGTACCCCGACTTGTTGAGAACGCCGGGACGGAAGCCGGCATAGACCTCCTCGCCGATCTTCTGGCCGACATAGCCCTTGTAGGCTCCGGCGGTTTCGCTGTATCCCTTGTCCCAGGCCTCCTTTTCGCTTCCCAGGCCGGCCGCCGCCCAGTTCCAGTAGACGCCCGTCTTGAGGTCCTTCAACACCCCCTTCTGCCAGTAGACCTCGGGAGGAACGATCTTCTTATAGGCGTTGAACCGCGGCTTGGCCTCGGGGTCGTGGTACACGCCGTGCTTCTTCATGTATTCGAAACCACCCGCTTTTTTCACGACGGCCGTTTTCTCACAGGTTAACTCCACGAATTCCTCGTGGGTTTCGAAGTCCAGGGGAAAGCCCATCCGCTCGGCGAGTTCGCAGCAGACGTCGCCGAAATCCCGGCTGTAGTCCAGCGGGTCCACCAAGGGCTGGCGAATATAGTACTCCGGCACCTGGGTGGGAGAGAATGCGTCCTCGAAGTCGTACTTTTCCAGGTAGGTCGTATCGGGAAGGATGAGGTCGGCGAACGCCGCGGATTCGTCGTAGAACGGCGTCACGCAGACCGTATAGGGGATCAGGGATTCGTCCTTGAGGACATCGATGTTTTCCTGCACCTCGCCATTGGCGTACACCGGGTTGTAGCAGTACCACATATAGACGTCGGGGCGGCCGGCACCGCCATCCTTGATCGCCTTGAATACCTGGTGGCCGACGCCGTTCGTCGGCAAGGCGACGTCGCCATTCATGCCGTCAAGGATGTCGAGCCGGCGCGGCTTGGGATAGCCCTTGGGGTTCGAGGGGAATTCCCATTCGGGCTTGACGCTCATGACCCTGCCGCCGGGATTGTCGATGTTGCCGGTAATCGCCGCAAGCATCTGTATGGCGCGCTCGGTCTCGACTCCGTTGTAGTGCGCCGTCGCCCCCCTGGAGTTGATGACGCACGCCGGTTTGGTGGTCGCGAACTCGACGGCGACGTCCCTGATGACCTGCGCCTTGACGCCGCTGATCTTTTCCGCCCATTCGGGGGTATAGGGAGACAGGTGTTCCTTCAACGCCGTGATCTTGTCGGCTACCGGCGCCTCGTGGGACTCCGTAACCTTGCAGAACTCGAGAAACGCCTCCCCTTCGCCACGATAAAGGTCCTCGCTCATCACGACGTGGCACATGGCCAGGATGACGGCCAAGTCGGTTCCCGGCTTGATCGGAATCCACTTCTGGGACTTGGAGGCGGTATTGGAAAGCCGGACGTCGAACGTCACCATCCGTACCCTCCGGTCGACCAGGGAGGCGGCCAGCCGACGGACCATGGCGACGTGGTTGATGTGGGCCTCGACGATGTTGCTGCCGAAGTTGAGGATGAACCCGGTGTTGTCGAAGTCCCAGTTGTCATCAGGTTCGCCCCAGGTCAGTTCGTGGGCGGTACGCCGGGCGCCCTGGCCGAGGCAGGTATGATTGGCGTGGGTGGCGGTGCCAAAGGCGGGGAGGAATATCTCGCCGATTAGCTTTTCCATGCTCGCCGAGATCCACCCGTGATGGAACATGAATTTCTCCGGGTGGCCCGAATCACGGAGCGGCTTGAGGCGCCCGGCCAACTCATCGAGCGCGTCGCTCCAGTGCAACTGGGTCCATTTCCCCTCGCCCCGCTTGCCGACGCGCTTGAGGGGATAGAGAATCCTGTCCGGGTCGTAAATCTGCTCGAAACCGGCCTGGCCCCTGGCGCAAACCTTTCCCATGGTCCTGATCGATTGGGGGTGGCCTTCGATCTTGACGACCCGCCCCATCTCCACATAGCCGAGGGCGGGACACCGGCTGACACAGAGCGCGCAGGCGGTGGGAATGCTCTTGCGGGCTACCCCGCTCAGATGGGAAAAGTCCAACCCTCCCTTGGCCAAATCACCCTTATGACTGGCAAGCGCCTTGCGCCCCGTGAACGTAGCCGCGGCTCCAGCGACGGCGGCGCCGAGTTGCAGAACTTTCCGACGGGTGAACATGGCGTTCTCCTAACCTCGCTATAACCCCACCGGGCCTGTGATCTGGCCGGCGATGACGACGACATAACGCAGCATGAACCCGCCAATCATGACGGCGATCGAAAGCGAGATCTCGACCACTCTCGGCGCCGCGTATTCGCGGTGGTAGACAAGCTTGGGCACGACGTAGACAAATTCGACGAGAGCCGGAATAAGAAGACCGATCAATACCACCCACAGCCAGAAAGCCATTCCAAGCTCGCCGCCCGGCAGGATCACCGATACCGCAGCCTTGACACTGCCGATGGTCAGCTGAGCGAACATCACGAACAGGAAAATCGTCAACAATTCGAAGCCGATCAGAACGATGTCGGTGGCCGCAAGCAGGTAGCTGCTCTGATGGAAAAGTTTTAACGCCTCGGGATTATCGGGGGGATTCCGGTAGAAAAGCGCCTGCGCCAGGATGATCACGGCGATGCCGGTGGACAGGGAGGAAATAAAGAACAGCAGGGCGAGGATGGGCGAATTCCAGAACGGCCGCGCCGGCATCGCGCCGAGCATGATTCCGGTGTACAGGGCGACCGCGATCCCCATCGGCATGCAGATCCAAGCCAGTCCCTTTCGCACGCGATGCAGCCGGTCCCAAATGAACGGCGGCCACGGCAGGAACGTCAGGGCATATATCACGCTGATGAGGATGAACACGGACAGCAACCACGTGCCGATGGACATCGGAGAAAGGTTGATCAGCTTGAACAGGTTCAACGCCCTTAACGGCGCGCCCAGTTCGAAAACGATCATTCCGGTACCGATCATGGTTATGATCGGGCCGATGAACGCGCCGTAAGCGGCGATGGCGAAGTGGCGCCCGCCGAACCCACCGGCGCCACCGCGCAGCAGCACCGAGCTACTGATCGTGACGGCGCCGGCGCCCATGCCGGCCAGAAACAGGTAGCCTATGACAGGTAAGCCCCAGTCCAAATGCGCACCCATTCCTATCTCCTCTTCTTCTTCCTGCGATGCGTGATCACATGGACCTCCCGCACCTCGGGCCGGTTGGCGTCGCTCTCGTCGGTATGATCGGCACCGATGTAGTAGACGTTGGGCACCGTGCCGATCCCTCCCCTGAGCACGGAGACCGATTCGCTGGCGATGAGTTGCGAAATCTCGCTTTCCGGATCGCTCACCTCGCCGAAGAAGCGCGCCCCTCCGATGCAGGTGTTGACGCAGGACGGAACCACGCCTTTCGTGAGGCGATGCAGACAGAAATCGCACTTGTCGGCAAACCCGGTGACCGGATTGAGGAACCGGGAGTCGTAGGGGCAGGCATGAATGCAATACTTGCAGCCGATGCAAAGCCCGGAATCGACGACCACGACGCCGTCCATCTCACGCTTGTAGGTGGCGTCGGTGGGGCAGACGATGACGCAGGGCGGCACCGAGCAGTGATTGCACAGCCGGGGCAGGAAGCTTCTCCCGACATAGGGATATACACCCTTTTCGATGTACTCGACCCATGATCTTTCGACCCCCAGCGGAACGTCGAACTCGGCCTTGCAGGCGATGGAACAGGAGTGGCAACCGATGCATCGCCGCACGTCGATGAGCATCCCGTAGCGGATGGTCTTCTTTTTTACTTCTTCTTCTTTGTCATCCGCCTCGGTGGGCTCGGGGGCCGCCACGACGGCGGCGGCGGCCAACGCCACCCCGCCGGCGATCATTTTGACGGCATCCCTTCGACCGGTGAGCTTGTCGTTATCATTGGTCATTACGAATTCCTAAGCGAAGTGCCCGAAGATAACGGTAGAGAACCGTTCATGTTGCTTCCCGGACGGCTGTCAAGCCGGCGGCACCTTTTTGATCGGACCGTCTTCGCGCAGATCGACTTCGCGGTGGATCAAGTTGTAGTGACACTCGATGCACGTTTTCTTTTCCTCCAGAGCCAACTTGTGAGCTTCCCGCCCTTTGATTCGCCGGAGCTTGATCTCGGCCTCGATATGACAACTCCGGCAGGTGACGCTGTCGTTTTCCATAAACCGGTCGCGCACCCGGTAGGCCATTGCCGCCCGCGGGGGGATCCATTCGCCCGCGCGCTCGGCGTCGCGATCCCGGAAATGGCCGAACAAATCCGATACCTGGGCGAAATGGGCGTAGGCAAAGGTCGCCTTCCAGAAACCCTTGGGCAGATGGCAATCGACGCATTTCCCCTGCACAGGCGAAGAAGGATGGATCTTGGACGCCGACAGCCGGGCCAAGCCATCGTACTCCCATGGAAAATGGCAATAGACGCATACGATGTCTTGGGCGAAGAAGTTGCGGGTCACCGGCTCGAAGGCGAACAGCCCGCCGATCACGGCCGCAACGATCGATGCGACAAGGAGTCTTGTGACGCGGGGTGAGAACATCTTGAAGAGAAACACGGTTTTTCCCTTGCAATCAAAAAAGCTTGTGAGGCATGGCTGTCAGCCTGGATATGTCATGAAGGCGCTGGCGAACGGAAAGCCATGACGCGTTTCCAAAGTGTCGAGCCGGTTCCCATGGATTCCCCCATGAATATCCGGGTTGGTTATCGGGGGTCGACTTCCACTCACCCCCCGCTATCAAGCAGATCGATGGAATCCTCGAAGTTGGCGAACGCCTCATCGAGGATCATGATCGAGTATTTCTTGTTGTGGACAGCGTTGCCGATGCGGACGATATCCAGGAATTCCTGTCCCTTGACGATCATTTTCCTGGCCTCGGCGATCTTCTCGCCGCTGACATTGCCCTCGGCCGCGGACAGCGCCTGCAGGGCCTCTTTTTCGGCCTCGATAATGAACTCGAGTTCCTTATCGGTCACCTTCTTCCAGTCGTCGAGCATCTTGTCGTGCTCGGGCGTGTGACATCCAACGCAGGCCTTGCCGTCGCTGGTCTGCACCGTACGGCCCTTGCTGTGCTTGGTCTTGAGGTGGCAGCCCATGCAATTGGTGTTGACCGCGGCCATGAGGTTGGGAGTCGCCGCAACGTTCTCGCCGACCGCCTCGCCGGCAAGCAGCTGTTTTTGCTGTTTGTGCTCATCCAGGTGGCACAGCGCGCAGTTGGCCCGCGCCAGTTCGAGATGGTCGGGCTGGTTCTTGTGCTCGATAACGTCGTGGCAGTCGAAGCAGAGCGCCTTGCGGGTGGCGACGTGCTTCTCGTGCATCAGTTTCTTCTTTTGCCATTTGGCCAGGTCAGCGGGGTCGTTGTGGCAATCTCCGCAGTTTTCCTGCCTGACCTGGCCCTCGCCCTTGATCTCCTGGAGATGACAGCTCTCGCAGGGAACCTTCGCCTCCTGGAGGGTTTGATGGGTGATGGGTTTGGCGTTGGGATCGTCGGTCTTCATCTGGCTCTGCAGGGATTTTGTCGGAATGGTGTGGCAGAGCGCGCACTTGCCGCGTTCCTTGTTGAAACCGACCTTCTTGAAGTGGCACAGATAACAGGTCTCCTTGGGCACCTCGAAATGCTTCTTGGGCGAGGCCTTGACGTGGCAGGTCCCGCAACGGAGTTCTTGGCCCTCGATCACAAGGGCCATGGGCGATTTTGCGAAATGGCCCTTGTGGTTGAAGACCACCTTCTTGGTGTACTCGATTTTCTTGTCCTCGAACCTCTCCTTGATGTGGCAGTCCGAACGCAGGCATGACTCGTCGCTGACATTGGCGCGATTGCTCAAGGGCGCATCGGGTTCGGCGAGATAGGTGAAGATTTCCGAGAGAAGGGTGTACTTGGCTTTCCAGGAGGACTCCTCGCCCGGGGCGAAGTGGCAGGCGACGCATTCGGCTTGCTTGTGCTTGAGGTTGTTCTTTGAATTGTGTTTGGAGGCCTTCCAGGCGTCGTATTGCTCGGTCATGATGTGGCAGCTGCCGCCACAAAAGGATGATTGCGTGTAGTAGTAGTCGGCGCCGATGACGGCAGCAGCCCCCAGGGAAATCACGGCGAATATAGCTACGAAGATAATTTTCCATCCGAAAGAAAAATTGAGTGCCATATTATCATCCTCTCTGGATAACCGCGCACGATTGCCGTTATCTTTACATCCGAGTTATTTAGAGGGTTTGAATTCTGGGTGTATGCGGCGGGGCAACAGCAGTCCACGGAATCGGCCGTGAATCGGGCTGGAGGGAATTTCGCGTCACCTTTACTCCCTCACGACTGAGCATGCGCCCTACGTACCACGGCTTTTTTTATTATGCAATGCCAAAACGACGGCCCGGCCTCGACAGAAAGCCGGCTTGTCCCGTCGTACCGACAATTATTGTTCGATTACTACTCACCATGGTCTGCAGGGAATATTACCTTCGGAAATTATGTTAATTTCAAGTATTGCGGAGAGATCGTTTCGGACAAGGTTAATTCGATAGCATGCGGATATAGGCGGCCACATCGATAATTTCCGAGTCGCTGAATATCCCCTCCCACGGCGGCATGAATGTTTTTTGACCTTTCCGGATCGCTTTAATGATGTCTTCGTCGCTTATCCCCTTCATGTCCTCTTTATTTGTGTAATCGATCACGGTAATTTGTATCAGGTGAGAAAGGAGGCCCTTTCCCTTGCCCCTTTTTCCATGGCATGACTTACAGGCACTATTATAGATAGCCCTGCCTCGGCGTGTGTCTCCCCTGAACTTGAGATCTTTCTTGTTCAAATTCTTAATGTGCGACGCGACATCGATCAATTCCTTCTTGGACAGCACCATGCCCCAGCTCGGCATTTTCGTAACATCGATCTGCCGGTAGTCCCCAATGGTGACGGCTAGATCGTAAATGTTTTTTTCCTGATATTTCTTTGAAGCAAGATCCGAGGGTTCAATCTTAAGTTTTACTGCGACAGGCCCCTTGCTCTTGCCGTCCATCCCATGGCAAACAAAGCAGTATCCGCGATAAAGATTGGCGCCCAGTAAAGGATTTGGTTCTTCTTGCGCGTATGTGACCATGGACAGTGTCACTGCCGAGATGAATGCTGCAAACCACATCACTGATTTCATCTTAACATTTCCCAAGTTTCACGCGTTTAACTCCAGTTCTTGGAACAAACTTCTCCCGAGTGTGTCGCTCTCGGTCCTTGAACACAAGATTGCATCATGCGACGAGTCTGAGCGACTTTGCCGCGTTTCACTGCTTTGGGGCCAGTTCACGGTTCAACGACCAACGCCATCAGGATTCGGCGAACCATGCAACAGCCTCTGGCACATGGTAAACGGGGACGAGCCTCGCTTGCCCCATATGGCTCCCGGCCCCTCGACAGCAACCTCCCATGTATAATATTAGATTTCAGTAATGTCCAGAATCTTCTGCAAATTGGTTCGCTCATGGTGCCGGTAATTCCCCGAGTATGGACGCTCTGAAGACATTGGCGACCATGGCGTCATAGGTGGGCCTACAAATAGGAACGCCCGCATGATGGACTCGCCAACGGACCGCCAACCAATCGGCCGGCTGAGGCGGATGAACCGCACGGTCAATAGGCTCACGTTTCCCGAAAGAACATCCGCCTTGCGGCCGGCAAGCCATTGGGAACCACAGAGGATATCGTTGATTGTCCAACCGGATGCCATGAGGGGAGTGGTGCGGTCTGCGTGACCGTCGAGGAGATCAAACAGCATCCGTATTTCGCCCACCGGACGGGCGGATGGAGCGCCTTTACGACGAGGCCCTCCGGTATTATCGGCGCCAGGACGCCGCCCCCTTGAAATGATTGGTCGGAGCGGCCGGATTCGAACCGGCGACCCCTACACCCCCAGTATATTTACCCCCTCCCCTAACCCCTTGAAAAGTATAGTGATCCAGGCCTGAAAACACCTTTGTTCTCAAGGGTTTATTTTTTGGTTTACGATTTGGTCAACTTCGAGGTAAAATAGGTTTACCTGATAATTTACCGGGAAATTTTACTCAAATTTTACCCGAGAGGGAGATCGAGATGCCAAAGAAGGGGTACCAGAAGCGACGGCGGACACTCACGCCAGCCTTCGTCATGAACTGTAAGAAGCCGAAACAGGGGGCGGTGTACTGGACCGATGAGGGGCACGTACCCGGCCTGACCTTCCACGTCGATCACGTCGGCAAGAGGACCTTCCGCTTCATGTACCGGGTCCTGGTGGGGAAGGAACGGGGGCCAACTCGAAAGTTGACCCTGGGCACTTATCCACAGATGACGCTTGCCGATGCCCGTTCCGAAGCGGCGAAGTATCACGATATGGCGAAGGACGGCATCGACCCCAAGGTGCAGCGCGACGAGGCGACGCTGGCGGTACAGCGGGAGGCCAGCAAGACCTTCAAGTCATACGCCGAGGACTACGCCGAGGCGGCGCTGGCCAGCAAGAAGGTCCGTCGATCAAAGGGCGGACCCGGGACCATCAGCCTGGAGGCGGCGAAGACCAGGGCCAGGGACCTCCGGGACGTCGTGATACCAGCCCTTGGTCATCGTCCGATCGCGGACATAACCAGGGCTGAGATCGCCGCCTTCCTGGACATGGTAGAGAAGGAGAAGAAGGCCCAAACTCGCGTCGATCGGATGTTGATCGCCATCAAGGCCGTCTTCAACTTCGCCGTCATGCGCGGCTACGTCGATGAGAGCCCGGCGCGCTCCATCGACACCAGGGCCGTCTTGAAGAAGCGCGACCACTCCCTAAACGACGACGAGATCAAGCCCGTATGGGACGCCGCTGGCGCCGTCGGGGGGTCATTTGGGGCGGTGATCCGGATGCTCATGCTCACCGGCCAGCGGCTGGGGGAAATGGCAAAGGCAAGGTGGAGCGCCGTTGACTTCGACGAGGCCACGATGATGTTCCCCGGCGGGACCACCAAGCCTGGGCGAGACCACCTGATCCCCCTCTCCCGCCCGGCCATCGACGTGCTCTTATCCCTACCCCGTGGTGGTGACAACGACCTCATATTCGGGCCGACTCTCATAACAGATAATTGGAAAAGGTTGATGCCGAAGCTCTACAAGGCAACGAGGGGCGAGGTCCGCCACTGGACCGCACACGATCTTCGGAGAACGGTGGCAGAGGGTTTGTCAAAACTGGACTACCACGACATGATTGTCGCCCTGATCCTCAATCATGCGCCCGGCAAGGGAATGCAAACGACCCGCGATTATGTCCGAAAAGATCCAGTGAACTTGAAAGAGAAGCCGCTGAAAGATTGGGCCAAACACGTCATGAAAATCGTCAATCCGCCGCCGGACGGCGAGGTCGTCGATTTTCCGAGTAGGAGGAAGACGGCATGACCACGAAGAAGCAACGAGTCCGCGCCCGGGCCGTCCTGAGCGACGTGTTCGAGCTCACGGGAAAGCTGGACGAAGGCGCGTCCCCCGAGGCAATGGCCTCGACGGCCATCGACAGGATCGAGCGGGAGCGGGCTGAGGCCAAGAACCGGCTCGACGAGACGGGAGACCGCCTCGTCAAGATGAGTGACCTGAGGGACCTGATCGGGCTCTCCCGGCAGGCGATCTACAAGAGGATAAGGCGCGGCACCTTCCCCAAGCCCATAGACCTGGGCGGTGAGGGTCCGGGGCACCGGGTGGCCTGGAAGATGTCGGAGATCACGGCCTGGCTCCAGGAGCGGGCGGCGGCGCGATGAGGCCGTAGCGTCTTCACCGGAGGCTGACGGCGGGGGGTGGCTGAACGGCCGCCCCTTCGCATGGGGGTTTATCCACCTAGCCCCGCAAGGTATACTAAATATTCCTTGTCATGGAGGAAGACCGATGTCCGACACTGTGTTCACCTTCAAGGGTGGTCCCGAGCTCGAAGAGCTGATCCAGCGGGAGCAAGAACGGCTCGCCCAACCCGGCGTGCGCGTCTCCCGCTCGGACGCCATCCGGTCCCTGGTGATGCGGGGAAGCGCGGCCGTCGATCGACCGGAGGAAGATTGACGACAAGGAAACGCCCACCGGGGGTACCGGCGGGCGCTGTATTCGGTTGAAACGACCCCTGTGGAAAGGAAGCTTCGATGTCCAAACTACCCCAAAAACCCGCTGACGTAAACCCGATCGACTTCCTGCGGCGGTGGGAGCCCGAGGGGCCGTGGCTGCTGACGGCCATCGTGCCGGACGGGCGAGTCGATACCCGGTCCTTCGGCGCGGGGGACGAAAAGGCCCTCACCTCATGGCTCGACGGCGAGCGTAACCACTACTTCTCGGTCAACCGCCCCCGGGACGGCGTCACCGGCAAGGCGTCGAAGCCGGACATAGGGTACGCCCTGGCTCTACACGTGGACGTCGATCCCCGGATCAACGAGGACTTCGACGAGGAGCGGGCGAGAATCATGGCGCGGATCGAGGCCTTCGAGCCCCGACCGTCGGTGGTGATCGACTCCGGGGGCGGGTACCAGGCCTTCTGGCTGCTCCGCGAACCCGCGCCGGTCGAGGACGGTGGGGCCGAGGTCGAGGGGTACAACAGGCGGCTCGAGGCGCTCCTCGAGGGCGACCACTGCCACGACGTGAGCCGGATAATGCGGCTGCCGGGGACGACCAACAACCCCACGGAGAAGAAACGGGCCGCGGGCCGGATCCCGGCGCCGACCGCCCTCGTCCGGGCCGACTGGGACCTGCGGTACGACCTGGAGGACTTCGAGACCGCCGGCGCAGGTCCCACGGCCTCGGACGTAGAGGTAGACGTGGACATACCCGCCGATGCCGGCGCCAAGATGTCGGACCTGGGCGGCCTGCCCGACGACCTCCGGCGCCTGATCGAGGACCCCCGGGCCGTCGATGACTACAAGGGCGACCGCTCCCGCCTCGTGTATGCCGTGGCCACTGGGTTGGTCCGGCTGAAATGGAGCAACGCCGATATTGCCGACGTGCTGCTCTTTAAGGATGACGGGCCAATATCGAAGCATGTCCACAAGCAAGGGAAAGGGCGAGAATACGCCAAGCGCCAGATTGCCCGGGCAAGGGCGGCGACCAGGAAGCCGACCGAGGCCGAGGTCCGCGAGTTTGCCGAAGAGGGCGACGCCTCGAACCCCGGAAGCTACGCCTCGGCGCTGGTCTCAAAGTGCATCGCCGCAGGCCTGAGCATCGTCAAGGTCGGGCCGATCTTCAAGATCGCCGCCCGGCACCTGGACGTGAACACCACCGAACTCAAGGCGCTCTGGCGGGAACGCTCCAAGGATGACGACGACGAAGCGCCAACCCAGGGGGCAATCCTCCTGGGCATCCTCGACGAGGCCGACCTCTGGCACGACCAGGACAAAGTCGGCTTCGCCACCTTCAAGCGCGACGGCCACCGCGAGAGCGTGCGGTTGAAAAGTAAGCGATTCAAGGAGTGGCTCAATTGGCGCTTCCACACCGAGACCGGCAAGGCACCGGCACGGGAGGCCATCAAGGGAGTGATCGCCAACGCCGAGGCGCGGGCCTTCTACGACGGCACGGAACACCGCTCCTGGATCAGAGTCGCCGAACACGAAGGCCGCATCTATCTCGACCTGGGCGACGACGCCTGGACGATCATCGAGATAGACGAGACCGGGTGGCGCGTCGTGAAAGACCCATCCGTCCGTTTCCGCCGAGGCGGTGGCCAGGCCCTCCCGATGCCGGTCCCAGGTGGCAAGGTCGAGGAGATCTGGGAATTTATCAACGTGACCGACGAAGGCGACCGCAAGCTAATCCTCGGCTGGGCCGTCTGTAACTACCGGCCACGTCGTCCATTTACGATCCTCGACTATTGGGGGGAGTCTGGCTCGGCGAAGACGACCGCGATGAGAGTCTCACGTAAATTCATCGACCCCTGTACCGCCGAGGCGAAGGGGATGCCAAAGACAGAAGACGACCTGATGGTGGCGGCGGCGAACAATTGGGTATTCTCCGCCGACAACGTATCGAAGCTCACCTCGGATATGGGCGACGCCCTATGCCGCCTATCCACCGGCGGCGGGCTCAGCAAGCGTGAGCTGTTCACGGACGGCGACGAGTTCACCCTCGACGCCCTACGCCCGATCATCATGACCGGGCTCTCGCTGATCTCGGGGCAACAGGACCTCCTGAACCGGACGCTGCTGGTACGGCTCCCGAACCTCGCCGAAGCGGACATGGAGGATGAGGCCAAGTTCTGGCCAAGATTCGAGGAGGCCCACCCACGTATCCTCGGCGCGCTGCTCGACGCCGTTTCAACGGCGATCCGAAGACTCCCCGACGTGAAGCTCGACTCGATGCCGCGTATGGCCGATTTCGCCAAATGGAGTGAGGCCGCTGGGGAGGCCTTCGGTTGGCAACCGGGGGAGTTTGTCAAGGCGTATCAGGCGGCGCGCCAAGACCTCTTCAAGAACGTCGCCGAGACCGACCTCCTCACGAAAGTCATCGTGGAATACCTGGGCTCTACCGAGGGCGGTGAACTCAAGGGCACGGCGACCGAGTTGTTGGAAACACTTGATTCATGGTTGGACGACAAGGACCCGCGGAAACATGCGAAGGGATGGCCGACGAACGGCGTCTGGATGTCGCGGCGACTCAATGAAATTCCGCTCGGCCTCCGTGCCGCCGGCGTCACATTCGAGGCGGGCAAGGACCAGGGGCTCAACGTCTATACACTCACGCTGATGGACAAGGGAAGCCCGGACACTGAAATACCGTTCTAGGCTCCGGGCGGTAAAACGGTAAAAGCGGTATTTTTCTCACCTTAATAGGGACCTAAAAAACACACCTTATTCTTTTTCACCTACCTATTAAGATCGGGAAAATACCGCTTTTACCGCTTTACCGCCCCGGGATGGCCCTCCTGAGTGGGCAAAAACGCGACGGGACGCCCACGCCGCTGCCCCGAGAAAAACACGCCCTCCCCGACCCCTCCGAAACGGCGAGCACTATAGTAGAGGTGTAAGGGTCAAATAACCCGTAATCCTTTGTGGATAAGGGTTTGACCGCCAACCCACCAGTGGGGGGTTTACGCTCGATCAAATTTAGGTTAAATTTCCGTCCATAGATCGCCCCCGAACCGTTGGCCAATGGCCACCCCTTCACCGGCCGATCGCAGCCGCTTCGGCAGTGCCGGACGGTCCCGTCAATGGCGGGTTCCCAGCGACAGTGTCGCATCCGTTTCACCGTCCCCCGCTTGGGGCACAACGGCAGGATTCCGTGATGAGCAAGGACACGAACGCCAGCAAGGTCTCCAACGGCTCGTGCCTGTGGGTCGAGCCCACCGACGGCCGCCGCGCCCCGGCCCGTCGCTACCGGGACCTCTACAACGACCTCCTGATCGAGATCGGGGGTCCGGGGCCGAAGATCACCGAGCCCCAACGCCAGCTATGCCGCCGCGCCGCCGGCCTGATGATCCTGGCCGAGCGCAGCGAGTGCGCGATGGCCAACGGTGAGGTGGTCGATCCGGGTGCCTACGTGAAGATATGCGGCTCCCTGTCGCGGGTCCTCGTCGCCTTGGGCATCGAGCCCGCCCCTCCGGGCCAGGAGGAGGCAACCCCGACCCTGGCCTCCTACTTCGCCCCCCATGGTGGCGACGCGCCGGGCAATGATTGATGACCCCTTCCCCGACCATCGACGACGGCACCCTACGGGGGACCGCTCCTTGACCCGACCCGACGCCCCGAGCCCCCTGGACTTCTTCGGCCACCTCCGGTGGATCGACGGTCGCCCCCTGCCCGCCGTGATCGAGCCCTACCGCGCCCGCATCCTGGAGGACGTGCTTTGGTCGTTCGACGCCGACGGCCGCCCGAAGTTCAATCTCGCCCTCCTGGGCCGAGCGAAGAAGAACTGGAAAACGACCGACCTGGTCCTGGCCGCGTTTTACAAGTTCTTTATCTGGCCCTCCCCTGCGGGGAACGACGGCTTCATCCTGGCCAACGACGAGGGCCAGGCCGACGACGACCTGTCCCTGGCCAAGAAGCTGATCGAGGCGAATCCCGCCCTCGCCAACGAGGTCGAGGTCTTCAAGAAGGAGATTCGCCGGACCGATGGCCGAGGCTCCCTAGAAATCCTCCCCGCCAAGAACGTCGCCGGACAACACGGCAAGACCTACCTGTTCGTTGGCTTCGACGAGATCCACGCGTACCGGAACCACGACCTGTTCGAGGCCCTGGCCCCGGACCCGACGCGCCCCGACGCGCTGACCTGGGTCACGTCCTACGCGAGCCTCTACAACAACGTCGGCGCCCCCCTCCACGACATGGTGAAGAAGGGCCAGGCCGGTGACGACCCCCGGATGCTCTTCTCCTGGTACTCCGGCGACCTCTGCACCGACCCCGCCTTCGCCGACCTCGACACGCCCGAGGCCCGCGCCAACCCGAGCGTGTCCACCTGGGAGGACGACGGCTACCTCGCCCAGCAGCGCCGTCGCCTGCCCTCGAACAAGTTTCGCCGCTTGCACTTGAACCTCCCGGGTGCCCCCGACGGTGCGTTCCTCGACGCGGCCAAAGTCCAAGGTTGCATCGTCGAGGGCCGCCGCCAGCTTCCGCCGTGCGAGGGTGTCAGTTACGTGGGCTTCGTGGACATGTCGGGTGGCTCCAACGACGATGCGACCCTGGCGATTTCCCATCGCGGCGAGGAGGACCGGGCCATCCTGGACTTCGTTGACTGCCAGGCCGGCCGGCCACCGTTCGACCCCCGGGCGGCGGTGCGGAAGTTCGCCGGGATCTTGAAGGAATACGGCTGCGCCCGCGTCGTGGGCGACGCCTACGCCGGGGAGACCTTCCGCCGCGACTTCGAGGCCGAGGGCATCATCTACCGCAAGTCGCCCCTCACGAAGTCGGCGATCTACGAGGCCTTCGAGCCGGTCGTCAATGCCGGCGACGTGGAGCTCCTCGATCACGCGACCTTGGAGGCCCAGCTTCTCACCCTCGTCCAGCGCGGGGCTCGCGTAGATCACCAAAGTGGCGACCACGATGATTTTTCCAACGCCGCGGCCGGCGCCGTCTACCTCGCCGCCGCCCCCGTCGAGGTCCGCCGTACCCTCGCCCTTCGCATGTAGGAGGCACATCAAATGCCCGTAAACACCCCCCACGCTCAATTCATGTCCCGCTCCGCTCAGTGGGAACGGGTCCGCGACGCCCTCGCTGGCCAGGATCGAGTCCGGTCCAAGGCCTTGACCTACCTCCGCAAGCCGGCGGCGATGGACCTGGAATCATTCAACAGCTACGCCCGGGCCGCGACGTGGTTCCCGGCCACCGCCCGGACCCTGGCCGGCCTCACGGGCGCGATCTTCCGCCGCCCGCCGATGATCCAGGTGCCGGACTCCGACCTCCTGGGGGATGTCGATCGGCTGGGGACCCCCTTCGACGTGCTCGCCAAGCGCGTCGTCGAGGAGGTGATCGCCGTCGGCCGTCACGGGGTGCTGGTCGATGCCCCGTCGGCCGAGATCGAAAGTGGCTCGCCCTACTTGGCCACGTTCCCGGCCGAGAGCATCGTCAACTGGCGCACCGCCAACGTGGGCGGCGGGCCGAAGCTGACGCTGGTCGTCTTGAGGGACGACACTACGAGGCCCAAGGAAGAAGACCGCTTCGCCGTCGCGGCCATCGAGCGGTATCGGGTCCTCGAGCTCAGCAACGTAGATGGACGCCGCGATCCGGTCTACACGATTTCTCTGTTCGAGCGGCGGAACACCCCCCACATGGGTGAAGACCTGACCCTGGTCGAGGGGCCGATCATCGCGCTGAGGCGTGGTGAGCCGCTGACCTTCATCCCGTTCCAATTTTTCGGACCCACCACCCTGGAACCCGCCATCGAAATGCCGCCGCTCCTGGGCCTAGCCGACCTGAACTTCTCGCATTTCCGTACCACCGGCGAGTATGAAAACAGCTTGTGGCACTGCGGATTTCCGATCTTTGCGATCAGCGGTCAACTCAGCGGTCCCGAGGCCGAGGGGGCCACTGAACTCCGGGCCGGATCGTCGGTCATCTGGCAGCTCGAACAGGGGGCGAAGGCCGAGGTCTTGCAGGGCAGCGCCGACAACGTCGGAGCCCTCAAGGAGGCCCTGGAGCGCAAGGAGCAGGCACTTGCGGCCATCGGGGCCAGGATGCTGGAACCCCAGCAGAGCGGGAATCCTGAGCATCATTCAACTGTCGCCTTGCGCCACCGGGGCGAGGACGCGATTCTTTCCGTGATCGCATCGACCTCCGGACGTGGGTTCACCCGCGTCCTGGACGTGCTGACGTGGTGGTCCGGCCAGGCGGATGAGCCGACCGGCGCGACCAGTGTCGAGCTCAATAGCGACTTCATGCCTCAGGGTATGACCGGCGCCGAGGTCGTGCGGTGGGTTTCCGCATGGCAAGCGAACGGAATCGGGTTGTCCGTACTTCACCACAATCTCAAAAAGGGTGAGGCTTTGCCCGAGGGGATGGAGCTGGACGATCTCGCGGCCGACATCGAGAATCGCGGCCCCCAGGCCGCCTTCATGGGCGACCTTACAGACGAGGAGGAATGACGACATGCTCACAGAAACTAACATCGCGGCCGAAAGCCTGTTGAAGACGAAACGCGCCCGGCTGAAGGACGTGATCGCCGAGCTCGACGACCACGGCGCCGAAGGGGTGGCGAAGGCGGCGTGGAGGCGGGACCCTTTGGGCGCCATTTGCCACATCTGCAAACTGCCCCTGGAACGGGTGAAACAACTACAGCAAATCGCAGGAGTTTGACCAATGGACAACATCCAACGCACCGCACTTTTCGGAAGCGCACCCGAGACCCTGGCGACCGCCGACACCTCTGCCGGGGCCTCGGCTGGGCGACCGCTGGCGGCCGCGGCATGGTTCCGCGCCGTCGGCATCGTGGACGAGCTCGAGGCCACCCGGGAGCTGATCGAGGGCGACGTGGAATTGAGCCGCAGCGGCAAGGACAAGAAGTTGTCCCGAGCCTGCCGCGACGCCCAGGCGGCATTGGGCAAGATCGCCGAGCACCGGGACACCCTGGCCGCCGAACTGGAGGGCGCCCGGAAGCGATGCCGACCCGAGGGCGAGCCCGACCCGACGGTCAACGCGGCGATCTGGCCGAAGCTGCCCGACGAGGAAATCAGCATGGCCACGACCTACCGTGACGCGGTGGAGCGGCAGGACTGGGCGACCTGCGACGCGATCGAAACGTTACCTTCGGTCTTCGACGGGTCCCTCACGCCCGATGAAGTGGCGGCCTTGGTGCGCGACCGGATGGCGGTCCAGTCTCCCGACGCGCTCAAGGCCGCCGACCTCGCCGCGGAGATCCACGGCGCGGTTGATGTCGCCCTGGGCCACGCCATCGGCTTCGTCGAGGACATGGCCCGGCCACTGCCGGACCCCGCCGACGGCGGCGAGGCCCAGGTCGGGGACGACGGGCTCCGCATCCTGTCGGCCTCGCAGTTCGCCGAGGCGACCGGATGACGACTGCCTACAGGTGGTGGAAAGACGCGCCGCCGGAACAGCGAGCCGAGGCCGAACGTCGGCGCCGCGCGGGCCTGCGCCGCTACCGGGCGAAGGTCGAGGCGGAACGCCTGGCCACGACCACTGAGCGGCTGTGTCTCAATTGCCGGGAGCCCTTCCCCAGCGAGGGTCGGGGCAACTGGCTTTGCGACAACTGCCGTGGGCTAGACGCCGGGATGTTCGACAACGTGGACGCGGGGCTGAGTTAATAAGGGCTCTTCGCGTGGCAACCAGAAAAGTGGTCCTCATTATTGGTTTTATTGTGAGCGAACCTGTGTAATATGGCTGCGGGTGATCTTAAGGGTAGGGCGTATATGGTATTCTGGATATTTAAAGCTTCAGTCGTGGTACAGGCTGAATCTCATAACCCAACCATCTTGCATCCCGCCTTTTTAAATACTGAAGGCATTGTAGGCGATGATTGGGAAGTGAAGGGAGATCCAATAGTTACGCCTGTATTTTCACAGGTAGTATATTCGAACGGTATTAGTTTCCTGGCTGAACCAAACAAGTTCCAAGTGAGTGACGGCCGGCCGCCAAAGGACGCAGGTAGATCTCTAGCCCCAGATTTGGCAGCTAAATACATCAAGCGGCTCCCCCACACACCCTATACGGCGATCGGACTGAATCTGGCAGCGTGCCTCATCACACCATCCCCGCAGGAAAGCCTAGTTCAACTATTATTAAAAGAAGGGCCTTGGAACGAAGGCAAGTTATCGTTGCAGGCAGCGGGTTTTCAGTTTAGGTATGCTGCTCCATCGGCACAGCTAAATTTGTCTTGTAAGGCTGGAAAGATAGCAAAGAAACCTGGGGACGAACCCTCTCCAGCCATTATCATCGAGGCGAATTACCACACTGTTTTGCCCCAGGATAAGAAGGCTGTTGGCCCTGCCACTCGCGCAATTACGAAATATAGCAAGCGGTGCAACCACTTGATGAAGACATTGGACACCATTTTTGAGTTAGGAGAATAGTCGATGACGGCTCCGTTCGATGGTGCGACCACCCGTGGGACTGAACCTACGCTGCTTACCTCAAGGCTGGGGGCGCGGGTCATGGAACTGATTCCAGGCATGATGGAACTGATTCCAGACATGTCAGAGGCTGACGTCGATCCGAACCTTTCGAATCAGGAAATGAGGTTTTCCACTGAACAAAGGGTGGCTCTCAATAAGCTGTGGTCTGTCTGCAAGATTCCGGATGGGGGGGAGGTATATTTTTTATCCACAGGGCTGCAAGAGGCCGCCAAGGTGCAACCTGATGATGAGCTTGACTGGGGTTTTTCAGTTGAGGTACCTCCTGCCCGACGCAGTCGAAAGATCAAGATTAAGTTGCTCAGAAAGGGGCGTGGCAAGCCTGCGCTTAATCTTTCGGCTGATGAAGGTTGACGGGGGATATCGTGGCTGACGGAAAATATCCGTGGTTCAAAGTTGTTACTGGAACCAATCTGGAGCAAGGGGACATTCTCGAAACTTCTCCTGTTCTCCTCACTCCCCCGGATGTACTCATCAAGGATGAGTTGGAGGTTGAGGTCGAGGAGCGTGATGTAATTGTAATGTCTCAAACATGCGACCTCATGAACAATAAGATTCCAGACGTTCTTTTGACCGCAGTATGGGAGCTTTCGGAAGTAAAAAACGATCTAGGTCACACTAAGGAGCAAGAAAAAGCGAGGCAAGGACATTTCCCTTCTCTCCACATGCTGAATAAGTGTTCTCTCAAAGGGTATGAAAGGGAAGTTCGAATTGTAGATTTTCGTAGTGTCTACACTCTTCCGGTTAACGTGGCTTGCGAACATGCCAAAAATCTTAAAGAACGCATCAGGCTTCTGCCCCCCTACCGCGAACATCTTTCCCAAGCCTTTGCGCGGTACTTCATGCGCGTAGGGTTGCCAAATGATATTCCGAGATTTCGCTAATATTGGAGTTCAGTTGATATGGCGGGCATATGGGATTAGTAACCCCAAAATCCTGGCTGGCGTCCGCTCCTGAAGGCCTGCCTGCCCGCATAACGGAACGTCTCCATTGGGTCACAATCGGCCCTAACCCCCCGCCTCCAACGTAGTCGGCTTTGCCTGTAGCAGCGGCCTCCACTCGCGGAGCGCCGTCGCGCAATCGCCCCGTTTATAGGCTGCCAAGCCCTCATCGAACCCCGCCTGGGCAGGAGCGGCGAGGCACACCACCAACCCGACCAGCGCCGCCGCGACTGATCTTCTCATTGTCCGCCTCCCCGTCCACGCGAACTATAGCGCATCCCAGCGTCGCGATGGTAGGGTGAGATGCAGGTTGGCGACGACGCCGAAAACCAGAGGATATCTGTCCCAGGCGCCGGAGCAACACTGAGAAAGGGAGTGACTATCATGAATATCGATCAAGGAGAGCAGCCTACGACATTTGCCGACGCTGGTTACGGGAGCATTCTCGAAACGACGATCGAAAATACGCGATTGGTCCGGGTTATGAAGGCACACTCGCCTATTGATGAAGGGGAAAAATTCGTGACGCTTGGACCGTTCCACAATGACGACAACTCTCTTCCGAGCATCCATTACCCGAGAGAGTTAACAGCGAGCCCCGTCTTTGACGTTACCGAACACTGCCAGTTCATCCCATCCTTGTCTCCTGTGGATCTTCTTGCTGCCCCACCGGGGGGGCGGGACAACACCGGAAAAGTGTTTGTTTCACCTGATCACATCGTCTTGGGAGTTTTTTCACATGCAGACAATATGGTGTACTATTTAAACCTCCGTTCTGGCGCGATATCGATTGATCTCGTTCTTGACCAATTTTATACCACCTCCCGCTGGACCATCAAAAGCACGGTGGAAAAGAAAAATATGGATGTCCTGGTCAACTTCCCGGGTGATGTTGGATAGTACCCTCGGGCTTCGCCGCATGGGCCGAGCGGCGGCTGGGGGAGCTGATCCGGGCACAGAAGGAGACCGTGGGGCTCCATGAAGGAGGCCGTCCTCCTAAAACCGGTTCCCCGACGGCACCGGTTTCCAAGCCCCCCACCCTCGCCGAGGCCGGGATCGACAGGAAACTATTCAGCCGGGCCTCTTCTCCCCGTGGGCTGTTCAACTCAACCGCTCGACGTTCGCGCCGACGCCCAGGGTCGAGCCGGGGAGCCGCTGGTGGTAGGGCAAAATTTTACCCACATTTTTACCCAAACAAGAAAGAGGGCCGCCGAAGCGACCCTCATTATCTGCTAGGCCCTTGATTTTGTTTGGTCGGAGCGGCCGGATTCGAACCGGCGACCCCTACACCCCCAGTGTAGTGCGCTACCAGACTGCGCCACGCTCCGACATCGGGTGCCCCGAAAGGAATTCGATGCCCCGGGCGCACTATACAGCGCTCCAGCCGTATCGCGCAACGCCGGGAAAGGGTCAATCGGAAGACGCGCGCAACAGGTCGCGAAGCTCTTCCAATTCATCGACCACCGACTTCAAGGCGTCCCGTTTGCGCCTGTCCAGTTCGGGTCCGGGAGCCGGTGTCTCCGTCGGCGGGTCTTTGTTTTCCAGGGCCACGACCTTGGCGCCGTTTTGGCGAAGCAGCTTCTGTACGCCTTTGATGGTATAGCCGTCGTTGTAGAGGAGATCGCGGATGCGGCGCAGGAGCACCAGATCCTCGGGACGGTAATAGCGCCGCCCACCGCCACGCTTCAGCGGGCGGATCAGCGGGAACTTGGTTTCCCAAAACCGCAATACGTGCTGGGGAAGATCGAGTTCCAAGGCGACCTCGCTGATAGTCCGGAAAGCCGCCGCGGATTTCCCGCCACGCCGCAACGAGGATTTGCTTTCGGGCGCTTGCACCATGTTCAGAACGCCGTCCCGGGCCGCCTTTTCTCATTGATGCGGTTCTTGAGTACCTGGGAGGGGCGGAAAACAAGCACCTTGCGAGGGAGGATGGGAACCTCTTCGCCGGTCTTGGGGTTGCGTCCGATCCTTTGGCCCTTCTGGCGGACCGAGAAACTGCCAAAGGATGAGATCTTGACGGTCTCGCCTTTCGCCAGGGCGTCGGAAACATGGTTCAAGACCGCTTCCAGCAATTCAGCCGATTCGTTCCTCGACAAGCCGACTTCCTGATACACCGCCTCGTTGAGTTGGGCGCGTGTGATGGTTCTTCCAGCCATGCTGTACCGCCTTGATCCGATGAAGGAGAACAAAGCGTATCGTTACGGGATAAATCCGTCAATATCAAAGGGATGACGGAAATGCTTCATACAGGACCGTGGTTCGGCCACGGCCACGTCGCGCGATTACCAGCGGACCATGCAGGCGCCCCAGGTCAGTCCGCCGCCCATCGCCTCCATCAGGATCAGATGGCCGGGCTGGATACGCCGGTCGCGAACCGCCTCATCGAGGGCAAGCGGTATCGAGGCGGCCGAGGTGTTGGCATGCCTGTCCACCGTGACGACCATGCGTTCCTCGGGCAGACCGAGCTTGCGAAGCGTACTGTCAAGAATGCGTTTGTTCGCCTGGTGGGGCACCATCCAGTCGATATCGTCCCGGGTCAGTCCATTGGCCTCCAGCGCCTCGTCGGCCACCGCGGCCAAATTGACGACGGCATGGCGGAAGATCTCCCGCCCCACCATTTGAACGTGACCGACGGTCTGGGTCGACGAGGGGCCGCCATCCACGTAGAGCAGATCGCCGAGGTCTCCGTCGGAGTGCAAATGGGTCGACAGGATTCCCCGGGCCGTGGATTCCGTGGCGCGGAGGACCACGGCTCCGGCCCCGTCCCCGAACAGCACGCAGGTGGCCCGGTCACGCCAATCGAGGATACGGGAAAACGTCTCGGCGCCGATCACCAGGACCGTACGCGCCTGACCGGCCTTGATGAAATTGTCGGCGACCGACAGTCCAAAGATAAACCCCGAACAGACGGCCTGGACGTCGAAGGCGGCGCCTCCCTTTTGGCCCAACATGGCTTGAACCTTGGTCGCCGTGGAGGGGAAGGTATTGTCCGGCGTGGTCGTTGCGACGATGATCAGATCAAGGTCTTGGACGGAGACTCCGGATTGTTCCAGGGCCTTGGTCGCCGCCCTGAAGGCGAGATCCGAAGTCAATTCCCCTTCGGCGGCGATATGGCGCTGGTGGATTCCCGTTCGCGCGACGATCCATTCGTGCGACGTATCAAGCGTGGCAGAGAGTTCATGGTTGGTAAGGATTCGCTTCGGCAGATAGGAGCCGCATCCGATGATGAGGGATCGTGATGTCATCGTCCGGCGGTAGCATGCCGATCGTTGGTGTGGATGTGCGTGAAGTCCTTCTCGATTCCCTCGTTGAAACCGCGTTTGATCAGGTCCGCGGCGACGACGATGGCGTTGGAGAAACCAAAGGCATCGGTTCCGCCGTGGCTTTTCACGCAAATACCATTGAGGCCGACCAGCATGGCCCCGTTATAACGCCGGGGGTCGACGTACGTCCGGAAGGTGTTGAGCGCTGGCTTGGCCAGGAATGCCCCGATCCGGGCCCATGGAGAACTGGACAGGGCCCGCTTCAAAAAGTAGCCGTAGAGCTGGGCCGTGCCTTCGGCGGTCTTGAGTGCGATGTTCCCCGTGAAGCCGTCGGTGACGATCACATCGACGGTGCCGGCGCCGATGTCGTCGCCTTCCACGAAGCCGTAGAATTTAATCGGCAGGTTGGTCTCCTGGAGGATGGTGGCGGCCGTCTTGACGGCCTCGTTGCCCTTCAGGCCTTCGGCCCCCACGTTCAGGATGCCGATGGAAGGCTGTTCGAGCCCCAGGACACGCCGGGCGTAGACCTCTCCCATGACCGCGAACTGGACCAGGTTGTCGGCATCGCACTCGACGTTGGCGCCGAGATCCAGCATCACGCTTTCGCCACGCATGGTGGGGAAACAGGTAGCGATGGCCGGCCGGTCGATGCCGGGCAAGGTCTTGAGCACGAACTTGGCCATCGCCATCAGGGCTCCGGTGTTGCCCGAAGAGATCACCCCACCGGCGTCGCCCGCGCCGACGGCATTTATGGCCAGGCGCATGCTCGAATTGCGCCCGCTGCGTAACGCCGTTCCCGGTTTTTCCTCGTTGGTGACCACGTCCTCGGTGTGGAAGACCCGAGAGACGTTCTTGACCCGTGGGAAACGGTCCAGGAGCGGGGTCAGCTGACCTTCGTCGCCGAACAACAGGAAGTTGGCCTCGGGGAGTCGCTCGAGTGCAATCCCGATCCCTTCCACGACGACTCGCGGGGCGCTGTCCCCGCCCATGGCGTCCAGCGAAAGCGTCAAACGCGTAGACAAATGGTTCGCGTCCTCGTTGCCGGCGTCAGGCGGCCTCGCCCGTTTCCTTGACTTGGCGGCCTTTGTAATGGCCGCAGGAAAGGCAAACATGGTGCGGCCGCTTCAGTTCGCCGCAGTTGGGGCATTCTTCATAAACCGACGGCGGAAGCGAATCATGTCCACGCCGCATGCCTCGTCGAGACGTGGATATTTTTTTCTTCGGAACGGCCATGTTGCGATACCTTCGGTTCGAGCCCCTTCAGAGAGCGGGAGACTACTTAAACAAATATAGCTGAAGGGGCAAGTCGCTTACACCCCTATTCGGATTTTCCCTTGATCCCGGCCAGCGTGGCGAAGGGGCCGGACTGTGCGGCGGCCTCTTCGGGGTCCGTCGAACCGACTGTAAACCCTTGGAATGCAGCGCTTTTCTTCCTCGGGAACGGATCGAGTTCCAGGGCATACTGCTCGGCCACGGCTTCGCCCAAGTCGACGACACCCCCGGTGGCGGGTTCGGGAGGATCCTCGCTATCCAGGGTCAGGGCGAGTTCCCCGTCGGTGACGTTCAAGGTGGCGCCGTCATCCTCGGTTCCGACATGATACAACCGCTCGAAAGAAGCCTCGACCTGGGATTCGACGGGTTCGAGGGTAACCACGCACGATTGGGTGGCATGCCCCAGCAGATCGCCCCGCAACCGGATCACCGCCCCACCATCCTCGGCAACCAGACGAACCTTAGCCTGCAGGCTGTCCAGGGTCACCAGCTCGAACCGCTTGGCCAGGGCTTGGCGTTCCTTGGCGTTGGCCTCGATCTCGTAACATGCCTCGTCCTTGCCCAGGCTTGTCAGATCGACGGGGCGGGAAAATTCGGGTGGGGGCCGATTCATCAGGACACCTCCTCCCCCTTTTCCTTTCCCGTGTCGGGGGGAATGTATTGGCCGGGGCCGGGAGGCGACCCGAACCCCACTTCGCCCGCCAGCAGCCGTTCGAACGCCATGGCGTCGAGACCGGCGGTTTCACGCCGCATGTATCGGACCAGGCTGGCCACGTTTTCCGGGGCCGGCGTCGTCTTGCGGAACAGGTTGCGCCCCAAGGCGTCGGCCAGGACTCCGTCATCGCCGTCCAGGCCGGCCTCGTAAGCCGCCACACGGCCGTAAAAGGCATCGGCCATGGTCTTGATCCGCTTGCCCACGCCCAGATCGCCGACCCCCATCTCACGCAGGTTTTGATCCATGTCCGCGAACATAATATCGAACAGGGCCTGAGCCAAATCCGTCGAATCCTCCTGGCCGCGTTTGAGCCTGCGTAAGACAAGGAACACATGCAGAACGACCATGTCGAAACGCCCATCCACGGTGTCGGGCACGCCGCACTCGAGGTAGAATCCAGGCATCCGCGCCTGCTCCACCAGAGTGACGTAAAGCTTGGCGGCGGGTTCTTTCATCGAAGACCCGCCGAAAAGTGAGAACAACCTCATGGGCCATCTCCAAAGATTGACAACGAACCTCGACTGGTGCGATTCTTCAGGCCATCCATTTTTCGCTCTCTCGGTTCACGAGCGTGTTCAGTCATTTCCCGACATGAAGCTTGGAATCATGCCCAGGATCGATCGCTCAAGCCAACTGTTTCGCTATCTCGTTGCCTTCGTTGTGGTTCTCGTCGGCGCGGCCTGTGAAAGCCGTCTGGATACCCGGGGGAATCTTCCCGATCCGGAACGGCTGGCCGAGATCCGGGCCGGGCAACATACCCGCGAGGAGGTCTCCGAAATCCTGGGCTCACCGTCCAGCGTCGCCGTCTTCGACCAGGAAACCTGGTATTACATCAGCAAACGTACTGAAACCGTTGCCTTTTTCGAACCCGAAGTGAACCAACGTCAGGTCATCATCCTAAGATTCGACGACCAGGGCGTGGTAACGGAGGTCACGTCCCTGGGGTTGGAGGATGGGCACGTCATCGAACCGGTCGACCGGGTGACCCCCACCGCGGGCAACGAGTTGACCTTGATCGAACAGCTGGTCGGCAACCTCGGGCGCTTCAACAAATAGCCCTTCCCTCGTTGATGTGCGCCGCTTTCGGGTGGTCAGGCCAGGATGGCCAGCATCAACAGGGCGACGACGTTGATGATCTTGATCATCGGGTTGATGGCGGGTCCGGCGGTGTCCTTGTAGGGGTCGCCCACGGTATCGCCGGTAATCGCGGCCTTGTGGGCCTCGGACCCCTTGCCGCCGTGGTTGCCGTCCTCGATGAACTTCTTGGCGTTGTCCCAGGCGCCGCCGCCCGAGGTCATGGAGATGGCGACGAACAGGCCGGTGACGATGGTCCCGAGTAGCGTCGCGCCGACGGTGACGAAGGCCGCCGCCTGGCCGGCGATCGGATAGATGGCCGCGTAGATCGCCCACGGCGCCAGCACCGGCAGCAGGGCCGGTACGATCATTTCCTTGATCGCCGTCTTGGTCAGCATGTCGACGCAGGTCCCGTACTCGGGCTTGCCGGTGCCTTCCATGATGCCTGGGATCTCCTTGAACTGGCGGCGCACCTCGATGACCACCTTGCCCCCGGCCCGGCCCACCGCCTGCATGCCCAGGGCGCCGAACAGGAACGGCAGCAGACCGCCGATGAACAGGCCGACGACCACGAAGGGGTCCTGAAGGTCGAAGGTGATGCCCTTGAGGTCCGGGAAGTAATGCCCCAGGTCCTCGGTGTAGGCGGCGAACAGGACCAACGCGGCGAGACCCGCCGAACCGATGGCATAGCCCTTGGTGACCGCCTTGGTGGTGTTGCCCACGGCGTCGAGGGCGTCGGTGATCTTGCGGACGTCCTCGGGCAGGTTGGCCATTTCGGCGATGCCGCCCGCGTTGTCGGTCACCGGACCGTAGGCGTCGAGCGCGATGACGATGCCGGCCAGGGCCAGCATGGTGGTGGCGGCGACGGCGATGCCGAACAGGCCGGCGTTCAGGAAGGCAACCAGGATACCGCCGCAGATCACCAGCACCGGCAACGCGGTCGCTTCCATGGACACCGCCAGCCCCTGGATGACGTTGGTTCCATGGCCGGTGGTCGAGGCCTCGGCGATGGTCCTCACCGGGCGGTGGTCGGTTCCGGTGTAGTACTCGGTGATCCACACGATGAGGCCGGTCACCGCCAGACCGGCGAGGGCGCAGACATACAACTGGCTGCCGCTGACGGTCCGCGATCTCATTTCGAAGGAGCCGTCGAAACCCAACAACCAGGCGATGACGAGCGCGATCAGCATGGCGGCGATCACCGCGCTGGCGATGAAGCCCTTGTAGAGCGCCCCCATGATGTTCTTGCTGGCGCCGAGTTTGACGAAGAAGGTGGCGGCCACCGAGGCGATGATGCACACCGCGCCGATCACCAGCGGCAACATCATCATGGTCTCCCGGGCCTCGCCGGTGAAGAAGATGGCCGCCAGCAGCATGGTGGCGACCAGGGTGACGGCGTAGGTCTCGAACAGGTCGGCGGCCATTCCGGCGCAGTCGCCCACGTTGTCGCCCACGTTGTCGGCGATCACCGCCGGGTTGCGGGGGTCGTCCTCGGGGATGCCTGCCTCGATCTTGCCCACCAGATCGGCGCCGACGTCGGCGCCCTTGGTGAAGATACCGCCGCCGAGACGGGCGAAGATGGAGATCAGCGAGGCGCCGAAGCCAAGGGCGATCAGGGCCTCGAGGACATGGCGCAGGCCTTCGGCGGTGCTGGTATCGGTGGTCGCGTTGAGGAACATGTAGTAGCCGGCGAGTCCCAACAGGGCCAGACCGACGACCAGCATGCCGGTGATCGCGCCGGACTTGAAGGCGATGCCCAAGGCCGACTCGAGGCCGCTTGAGCGGGCGGCTTCGGCGGTACGGACGTTGGCGCGAACCGAAACGTTCATGCCGATGTAGCCGGTGGCCGCCGACAGGATGGCGCCGATGAAATATCCGATGGCCACCTTGATGCCGAGGGTAATCCCCAGCAACACGCCGATGACCACGCCGACCATGGCGACGGTCGCATACTGACGGTTCAGGTAGGCGCGTGCCCCTTCCTGAATGGCTCTTGCGATCTCCTGCATGCGTTCGGTCCCCGCCGGAGCCGACAGGACCGAGCGGCTTGCATATCCACCGTAAACCAGCGCCAGGACGCCACAGGCGAGAATCAACAGGAATTCATTCGACATGATGAAAGCTCTCTTATGCTGTTGGAACGGTCCACGGATGACTGGAGACCACCGGGAATCGAGGTCAGGAATTTGGCCGAACCGCTACACGGCTGGAAAACCGGGGGGAAAATGCCAGAACCGCCCGGATAAAGCAACAGGCGTCTAATACCAAGGGGCACTGATAATGACCCATAGAGACGGCTTTCCAAGGCTTTCGCCCTTGAGCGTGGTCCGCCGTGATGGCGGACCATCACAAGGGCCGCGCGACGCTGTCCGAAAGCCTTGGAAAGCCGTCTCTATGGGTCATTATCAGTGCCCCTTGGTATAATGCAGTGCAACACCCTGTCAGCGGGCGCCGTCCGGTCCCTCGAGTTGGGCCAGGCGTTCCTTCATGATCTGGGTCAAGGGTTCGCGAAGTTCGGGGGTGGAGTCGAGCAGGCGGTGGAAATCGCCGACTTCCAGGGTCAGAAGTTGGCATTCGGTGACGGCGATGACGGTCGCGGTGCGCTCGGAAACCGTGAGCAGGGCGATCTCGCCGAAGAAATCTCCGGTCGTCAGCCGCTGGGGGATCGGTGGCACCTTCACCTCGACCTCGCCGGAGACGATGAAATACAAGGATCTGGCGGGTTCGCCCCGCTTGACGATGATGTATCCCGGGGGCACCATCTTGGGTTGCAGAAGACCGGCGATCTCGGAGATGCGCAGGGCGTCGAGGTTGGCGAACAAGGGGGTCCCGGCGACCAGCCGCCAGGTGACCACGAACTCCCGCTTGCGAATCTCGCGGGCGAACCCGGTGGCCAGGATGCCGGTGGGCAACGCGAACATGCCGATGCCGAGGATCATGACCAGGGCGCCGAACAGCTTACCCATGGCGGTCACGGGCGTTACGTCGCCGTAGCCGACCGTGGTCAGGGTCGCCAGGGCCCACCACATGGAGTGCGGGATGCTGGCGAAGACTTCGGGTTGGGTCTCCTTCTCCAGGAAGAACACCACGCTGGAGGCGAACACCAGCAGGATCAGGATGATCATCAAGGCCGCCCCCAGGGTCCGGCGTTCGCTCTTGATGACGGCGCCGAAGGTTTCCAGGGCCGGCGAATAACGGGTCAGCTTGAGCAGCCTGAGCAGCCGGAAGATCCGCATGAACCGCAGGTCGATGGTCAGGAACATGCCCAGGTAGAACGGCAGGAAGGCGATCAGGTCGATCACCGCCAGGGGCGACATCGCGTATTTGAGCCGGGTCTTGACGGGATGGCGGTCGACTTCCGGCAGGCTTTCGGTGCACACCCATAGGCGCATGGCGTATTCCACCGTGAACACGATCACCGAAAAAACCTCGAAGCCGTAGAAAAAAGCGCCGTGCGCCGCCGCCAGTTCCTCCACCGTCTCCAGGGTCACCGCCCCGACGTTGGCCAGGATCAGGATCATGATGAAACGGTCGAACCAGCGGCCCCGCCAGTCCCCGGGAGCCGAGGAATCGATGATCTCGAAAACCCGTGTTCTCAGCGGCCTCGTCATCGGCGACGTTCCCCCGTCAATACCCCTTGGCGCGATGGATGTGCAGCAGCATGCCGTTGTCGCGGCACCAGTTGGCCAGCGAGGTGTTGGCGGTGAAGCCGGCGCTGTAGGTTTTGTCCATGCTCGTTCGCCTCCTTAAATGGCGTGCTGGCCGAGGGCCTCCAATAGCGGCCCCAAATGCCGTTCGAAACGCTTCCAACGCCCCATCGCGTCCTTGTAGAGCGGCTGGCGGACCTGGACGTTGCTGGCCGTCAACACCGGGCGCGCGGACCTGTGGAAGCGCAGGCAGTTGTCCTCCCACGCGAGGCCACAGTCGTCGAGAAGCCGCCGGGTCTCCCCCTCCTGGTCGGTTACCACGTCCTCGTAGCGGATATCGAGGACGCGTCCCGGCAGAACGGTATGCCAGTGGTTCATCAGCCGCTCGTAGAGCCGATAATAACGTCCCAGTTCCCCTTGGTCGTAGGCAAATTTTTGCTGTCCGGTGAAGAGGATCCGGTAGCAGGAGAAACAGGTGTCCGCGGCATCCCGGATGCAGTGGACGATGCGGGCCTTGGGCAGGATCAGATGGATGAGGCCGATATAGAGGAAATTCGCCGGCATCTTGTCGGTGAACCGCCGTCCTTCGGATGCTCGCCCGCGCGCCGATTCGAGATAGGACCGTCCCAGTCCCTCCAGCGCTTCCGGGCCGAGGTCGGCCGCCGCCTCCGGGAACTCCCGGCCGCCGTCGGTTTGCCGCTTCAGGGCGCCCGCCAAACGTCCTAGGTCATCGAGCTCTCCGGCGCCGTGGACATCGGAGTGGCTGGCCAGGATCTGTTCGACCAGGGTGGTCCCGGAGCGCGGCATGCCGAGGACGAAGATCGGTTCATCGGACTGGCACCCGTGCCCGGAGCGCCCGGCCAACAGGTCCGCATCGAAGGTGGCGATGATGCGTTCGATCCTGTCCTCGTCCTCATCGATGGTGTAGCGGATGGCCGCTCGTTTGAGCCGGTTGGCTTTTTCCAGGAACTCGAACGCTGTGTCGTTATTGCCCAGGTCCTCGTGGGCCTTGGCCATGGCAAAGTTCAAATATATCGCCTGATCGTCGGGCAAAGATGAATCGGACAGCAGGTTTTCGATGGCCGAAAGGTCATCGTCTCTTGTCGAATAGGTCTTGAGGTCGGTCAGGTTCTTGTAGGCTTCCGGGTAGCCGGGCTTGGCCTCGATGGCTTGTCGGTAGGCGGCCTCGGCCTCGTCGAAGCGGCCAAGTTCCGTATACACGACGCCGAGGTTGTTGTTGGCTATCGCGTAGCCGGGCCTGACCTCGAGGGCGCGGCGATAGGCGGCCACGGAGTCATCATAGCGGCCATGCGCTTTGAGAGCCTTGCCCAGGTTGTAGTGCCCTTCGGCGAAATCGGGGGCGATCGTCAGGACCCGCCGGTGGTATTCGATGGCCTCGTCCACCGCCCCTTGTTCGACCAGGGCCGTTCCGAGGTTGTTGAGGACCACGGTGTCATCGGGTTGCAGGGAATGGGCCATGCGGTAGCAATCGACGGCCTCGTGCAGCCTTCCCATCTTCCTGAGGGTGTTGCCCATGTTGTAGTGGGCGGCGGCGTGGGAGGCGTCCAAGGCCAGGGCCTCGCGGTAGCAGGACAGGGCCTCTTCGAGATCGCCGCTTTCCTTGAGGGCATTGCCCAGGTTGGTTCGGGCCACCGGGTTCGACGGCGCCAGGGCCGCCGCCTTGCGAAGGTTGGTCACGGCTTCCCTGTTCTCGCCGAGTCCCAGCAATGCCAGACCCAGGTTCATCAGGGTATCGGGGTGGTTCGGCTGGCGGCGCTTGGCCTTTTTCAGACTCGCCGCTGCGCCATCGGCGTCGCCTTCCCCGAGAAGGGACAGGCCGATATTGTAGTGGGCCATGGCGTGACGGGGGTTCAGGGCAACGGTCCGGCGGAAACTGGAAAGCCCCTCCTCCTTGCGGCCCATGAGCATCAGGGCCACGCCAAGGTTGGAATGATACTCGGCATTGCCGCCGTCCAACGAGATGGCTTGGCCGATGAGCTCGACGGCGGGGGCCGGGTGGCCCATCTGCAGGGCGACGACGCCGAGCGCGTGCAAGGCCTCGGAGTTGGCCGGATCGAGGTCGAGGGTTTGCCGCAAGACGGCCTCGGCCTGCCCCAGGCGGCCGGCCTGCAGATGTTGGACGGCCGTGGCGAGGTCGGTGCCCGGCGGCCTTTTCCACATCCGAGGATCCCCCTTGCGGCCCATGCTTCCCCCCGGCTTTCCGGTTCTGATTATTTGGTTCAGCGGCGCTTCGACAGGCGCTCGCTGAGGGACCTCAGGTACTTGCGGTCCCTTTCTTCGAACTCGCCCTCGGCAATGTCTTCCTTGTAGCCGCGCAATTCCTCGCGCATATCTCCGGAAAGGTCGGATCTGGCGAGCAGCTTTTCGATCAGCGACAAGGATTCGGCATTCATTTTCTTCCTTTCGGCGTGAGACATGGAGTCTTCGTCCTCCAGATCCCGGTGGTCGTCGCCGTCTTCGTCCTCCAGATCCCGGTGGTCGTCGCCGTCTTCGTCCTCCAGATCCCGGTGGTCGTCGCCGTCTTCGTCCTCCGGATCCCGGTGGTCGTCGCCGTCTTTGTCCGCTTGGTCCGGCATCAGCAACTCGTTCCAGGCGACGCCGGCGGCCGTGATCCGTTCGTGGACCTCGCGTGCCGCCTCCAGGGCCTCCTCGTCGCGTTCGCTTCCCAGCCGTTCCAACAGTCCGATTATTTCTTCCCGCACCAGAGCTTCGGTCATTATCAGCCTCGTTCAAGGTTGCCTTCGCCGCATACTCGAAGGCGGCGAAAAAATGGAGAGAGCCTAGGATGGCCGGGGGACCACCCCTTCGTCAATGCGGGCGCGGCCATCGTAGCGAAACCGCTCGGCGACGATGTCGAGCCCGGGACGGGCTGGAATCACGCCCGATTCGGCATTCATAGCCGCCACCCCGGTCAATTGGAACAGCCGTCATCCCAAACATTGCACCAAGCCGGGACAGGATGGGATAGTAGTAGGCAGGTTTCCAGGTTATCGGTGAAGCGCGTGATTGACCAAGCCCTACTGCGGCTCCTGAGATGTCCGGCCAGCGGCCAGAAGTTGCGGCTGGAAGGCGGTGTCCTCATCAACGAGGACCAAAGCCGAAGCTACCGGATAAGCGAATCCGGGGTCCCGCTGTTCGCGGAGGACCAGTGTTCGGAAGATGCCCGTATCCAGCAACAACATTACGACACCATCTCCAGCAAGTTCCTGGAGAACCTGACCTATCCCCATACTCAAGTGTATGGGGCCTACCTGGACGAGGCCCTGTTGGAGGCAGCCTCGCCAGCCGTGCTGGACGATGTCGTGGAAGTGTGTTGCGGCCGTGGCGAGATGTTCCATATCTTGGCCGGCAGGGTAAAGCGGGGCATCGGGGTCGATGTCTCGCTCAACATGCTCGAGGCCGCCCGTGCTGGTCTCGACGCCAAACACTTCTTGGCGGTTCAAGGCGATGCCACCCGGCTGCCCCTGAGCGAGTGCGGTTTCGACAGTGTTTTCATGCTGGGAGGTATTCACCACGTCAACGACCGCCTCGCCCTGTTCAGCGAAATCCGGCGGATCCTACGCCCCGGAGGTCATTTCGTGTGGCGTGAACCGGTCAGTGATTTCTTCTTGTGGCGCCTGCTGCGAGCAGTGGTCTATCGGCTGTCGCCAATCTTGGACGACCAAACCGAAAGTCCCCTGCGCTACCGGGAGACGGTGAAGGCGCTGGAACAGGCCGGTTTGGAACTCGAAACATGGCGCACCCTGGGCTTTTTCGGGTATTGCCTGTTCATGAATTCGGACGTGTTGGCGTTCAACCGGCTGTTCCGCTTCATCCCCGGCATACGTTTGTTGGCCCGCTTGGCTGCGGTGATCGACGAGGGAACGATCCGTTTGCCTGGGCTGAGCAAGGCCGGCCTGCAGGTCGTCGGTGTCGCCCGCAGACCACCTGTCCCGGCACCAGAGCCTCATACCAATGTGCACTGATAATGACCCATAGAGACGGCTTTCCAAGGCTTTCGCCCTTGAGCGTGGCCCGCCGTGATGGCGGCCCATCACAAGGGCCGCGCGACGCTGTCCGAAAGCCTTGGAAAGCCGCCGTTCCGGTCGCCTCGGCGTGCCGCCGGAGGGCGTCGAAAAGCCTAGACGATGGCACCGCATCGCCGGCGGCTTTCCTCCTACCCAGCGGAACGCCGAGGCGATCTCTATGGGTCATTATCAGTGCACCTTGGTATCAGTCATTATCGGCCTCGATCAATGTTCCGGGCAGATAACAACGACGCCCCGGACCCCAAGAGTGGCTCGCCGGAGCGTTTCGGCTACTCCTGGGATCGCTTCTCCGAGCTCACCCCGGAACAGGAAACGCAGTTCCGGCAATGGACCTGCCATCTCGACCCGGAGACCGGCTGGCGCGGCAAGACCTTCCTCGACGCCGGCTGCGGGGCCGGGCGCAACAGTTACTGGCCAATGACCTACGGCGCCGCGGGAGGGCTGGCCATCGACGTCGACGAACGCTCGCTGGCCGTCGCCCGGCGCAACCTGGCCGCTTTCCGGTCCATGGAGGTCAGGTTTCTCAGCATCTTCGACCTCGACGTCGAAGACGGCTTCGACATCGCCTTCTCGATCGGCGTCATCCACCATCTCGACGATCCGGAGCTGGCGGTGAGGAAGATGGCGCGGGCGGTGAAGCCCGGTGGGAAGGTTCTGATCTGGGTCTACGGCTACGAGAACCTGGAACTGTACGTCAACGTCCTGGCCCCGCTCAGGAAACTGCTGTTGGGCTGGCTTCCCATCGGACTGGTTCGCGTCCTGGCGTACTTTCCGGCGGTTCTGTTGTGGGCAGTTGTGCGCACCGGGTTGTTCAAGATCGAATACCTGCGGATGCTGCGCAGGTTCCCCTTCCACCACCTCCACCACATCGTCTTCGACCAGATGCTTCCCAGGACCGCCCATTACTGGCGGCGCGCGGAGGTCGAGGCCCTGATGCACCAAGCGGGACTGGAAGGAATCGACCTGACCTGGGTCAACCAGTTGTCGTGGTCGGCGATCGGCACCAAACCCGGCCGCTAGTGGATAGGATCATCCGGCACCGCCTTGTCCTTCAACGACGGGTGGGCGGGTTCGTATTGCCGGGGGTAGGCGGCGACCTCGCCCAGCTCCCTGGCCGCGTGCCAGGGCCAGCGCGGGTTGTAGAGCATGCCCCGGCCCAGCGCCACGATGTCGGCCTGGCCCGTGCGGACGATGGTTTCGGCCTGCCGCGCGTCGTCGATGCCCCCGACCGCGATCACCGCCATGCCGGTCGCCGCCTTGACCTGGGCGGCCAGTTCCACCTGGTAGCCGGGGCCGGGAACCAATTTCTGTTTCATCGACAGCCCGCCGCTGGAAACGTGGATGAAGTCGCAGCCCAGGCCTTCCAGGGCCTTGGCCAGGGATATGGTCTGGGCGACGTCCCATCCGCCGGCGATCCAATCGTCGCCGGAAACCCGGATTCCCAACGGCTTGCCGGCGGGCCAGGCCTTGCGCACCGCGGCGAAGACCTCGAGGGGAAACCGCATCCGGTTGTCGAGGGAACCGCCGTAGCCGTCGCTGCGCCGGTTGCTCAGCGGGGACAGGAACTGGTGCAGCAGGTAGCCGTGGGCGGAGTGGACCTCGATCAGATCGAACCCGGCGTCATCGGCCCGCCCGGCGGCCTCGGCGAACGACGCCTTGATTCGTTCCATGCCTGCCGGGTCCAGGGCCTCGGGCGTCGGCCAGCCGTCGTCGAAGGGGATGGCGGAGGGGGCCACCGTCGGCAGCCCACCCTCCTCCGGCGGCGCCGGGGTGCCCCCCCGCCAGGGGGCGCGGGCCGAAGCCTTGCGCCCGGCGTGGGCCAACTGCACGCCGAGGGCGACGTTGCCGTAGTCCTTGCAGAATCCGACCACGCGGGCCAGCGCGTCGCGGTTGTCATCCCCATAGAGCCCCAGGCAATGGGGCGTGATGCGGCCTTCGGGGACGACCGCCGTGGCCTCGACGATCAACAGTCCGCTTCCCGACACCGCGAGGTGGCCGTAATGCATCAGGTGCCAGTCGCCGGCGTTGCCCTCGAGAGCGCTGTACTGGCACATGGGGGCGATGGCGATGCGGTTGGCAAGGGTCAGTTGGCGCATCTCGATCGGCGAAAACAGCATGGTGTCCATGGGTTGTTTCTCGGTATCGTCAAGGGTTTCAGGGCCGGGCCGGCGGCCATCCTATCCGAGCCGGGTCGGCCCGTCTTCTTCGAATGATCGCGAAACCTTGACGCAATGGTACTCGCTGACGACACTATGCCCATGCAAGGGGACCGACGGCGGCCGTGAGATGCCGATTTCGGCGGGGTGACATGAGCGACCTTCAAGCGAAAACCCAGGACATGGACGACGAGCTGTACCAGGCCCAGACCGAAAACCGCCAACTGAAGGACACGATCAACGCCCTGCGGAGCGAGTTGGAGAACACCCGCTTCGAGCACGAGACAAACGTCCAGAAGGCGGTCGCCGAGGCCAACGACGAGATGGTCCAAATCAAGGCCACCGCCCAGGCCCTGCGCGACGGGTTGGAGAACCTGCGTTTCGAGAAGGAGGAGAGCGTCCAGAAGGCGGTCGCCGAGGGCAACGACGAGATGCTCCAAATCAAGGCCACCGCCCAGGCCCTGCGCGACGAGTTGGAGAACCTGCGTTTCGAGAAGGAGGAAAGCGTCCAGAAGGCGGTCGCCGAGGGCAACGACGAGAGCCGCCAACTCAAGGCCACCGCCCAGGCGTTGCGTGACGAATTGGACAGAACCACGGCAACCTACGAGCAGAAAATCCAGGATTTGGAACGCGCCGCGCGTGACGACAAGGACTACCTGCAGAAGACGATCGGGGTTCTCAGGGAGGAATTAGAGGAACGACATGGCACCTAACAATCAGTCCCCAACGGCCGGCGCGCGAAAGAACGGCGGTTCGGCCTCCAGCGAAAGCATGAAGCTGCGCCAGGCCCAGATGCTGCTCAGCGTCTCGCGAACGGTGGCGGCGCTCGAGACGGTGGACGAGGTGATCGAAACCATGGTCACGATCGCCACCCGGGAGACCGGCGCCGAACGCGGGACCCTGTTCCTCAACGACGATCAGACCGGGGAATTGTACTCGCGCGTCGCCCAGGGGACCGTCCAACGCGAGTTAAGGTTGTTGAACAACACCGGCATCGCCGGGCACGTGTTCACCACCGGCCAGGGGATGATCATTCACGACGCCTACAAGGACAAACGGTTCAACCGCACCATCGACCAGCAGACCGGCTTCGTCACCAAGAGCATCCTTTGCGCCCCGGTGAGAACCGTCAAGGGCGAGATCATCGGCGTCGCCCAGTCCCTCAACAAGCTGAAGGGCCGGTTCACCAAGGGCGACCTGGCGATGCTCGAGGCGATGACCACCCAGGCCGCGGTCGCCCTCCAGAGCACCCAGTTCGTCGAACGGATGAAGAAGACCCGGACCCAGGAGATGGAATTCCTCGACGTGGTCTCCGACGTCACCGCCGAGATCGACCTCGGGGCGCTGCTGGCCAAGGTCATGAGCGAGGCGACGCGGATGCTCAAGGCCGACCGCTCGACGCTGTTCCTCAACGACGAGAAGACCAACGAGCTGTTCTCCCGCGTCGCCCAGGGCGATTCGGTGGGCGAGATCCGCCTTCCCAACCACCTGGGGATCGCCGGCACCGTGTTCACCTCGGGGGTATCGGTCAACATCCCGTATTGCTATGCCGACCTCAGGTTCAACCCGGCCTTCGACAAGAAGACCGGCTATTTCACCCGCTCCATGCTGTGCGTGCCGGTGATCAACAAGAACGGCAAGACCATCGGCGTCACCCAGGTCCTGAACAGACGAGGCGGCCCCTTCACCGCCGAGGACGAGCAGCGCCTCAAGGCCTTCACCGCCCAGGTCGCCATCGCGCTGGAGAACGCCAAGCTGTTCGACGACGTCCAGAACATGAAGAACTACAACGAGAGCATGCTCGAAAGCATGTCCAACGGCGTCATCACCATGGACGAGGACGGCAATATCGTCACCTGCAACGCCGCCGGCCTTCGCATCCTCAAGGTTTCGCCCGACGACATCATCGAGAAGCAGGCCAAGGAGTTCTTCACCAACTCCAACGCCTGGATCATGGAGAAGCTTCGCAAGGTCGAGGAAACCCAGGAATCAGACGTCTACATGGACGCCGAGATGGAGGTCGAAGAAGAGAAGCTGTCGGTCAACCTGACGTTCCTTCCCCTGCTCAGCGCCGAGCAGAAGAAACTCGGCTCGATGATCATGATCGAGGACATCAGCACCGAAAAGCGCATGAAATCGACCATGTCGCGTTACATGGACCCGGCGATCGCGGACCAGATGCTGGCGGGCGGCGGCGAGGACGCGCTGGGAGGCGTCAGCGCCGTCACCACGGTGCTGTTCTCGGATGTGCGCGGCTTCACCACCCTGACCGAGGAACTGGGCGCCCAGGGTACGGTGACCCTGCTCAACGAGTACTTCACCATCATGGTCGAGTGCATCACCCGCGAAGGCGGGATGCTGGACAAGTTCATCGGCGACGCCATCATGGCCGCCTTCGGCCTGCCCATCGCCCACGACGACGACGAGGACCGGGGCGTGCGGGCCGCCATTTCCATGCTCACCGACCTCGAGGCGTGGAACGTGGAGCGCATCTCCAATGGCCAGAAGCCGGTGTATATGGGCATCGGACTGAACACCGACACGGTGGTTTCGGGGAACATCGGCTCGCCCAAGCGGATGGACTACACGCTGATCGGCGACGGGGTCAACCTAGCCGCCCGCCTGGAAAGCGCCTGCAAGCAGTATTCGGCCAAGCTGCTGATCAGCAAGAACACTTACGACAAGCTGAAGGGGACCTATCGCATCCGCGACATCGACGACGTGGTGGTCAAGGGCAAGACCGAGCCGGTCCGGGTCTACGAAGTCCTCGACTACCATACCGACGAGTCGTTTCCCAACCTGATGGAGGTGGTCAACCACTTCAAGGAGGGACGCGACCACTACCGCAAGGGGGCGTGGGACAAGGCCGTCAAGTCGTTCAAGGAGTGCCTCAAGCTCCACCCCGAGGACAAGCTGTCTCAGATCTATATCGAATGGTGCGGCGCATATAAGAAGCACCCGCCCAAGGACTGGAAGGGAATCCGGGTGGCGACATCCAAGTGAGGAGAAGGAAAAGCCGTTGAAGCTCTTCATTGTCGACGACGACGCGGACATCATCGAGGTGATGACCGCGCTGCTGGAGGCGGCCGGTCATTCGGTCTCCTCGAGCACCGCCGGCACCGACGCCCTGCCCCGGATCGCCGCCAAACGGCCGGACTGCGTGCTGAGCGACCTGATGATGGCCGAGCTGGACGGGCTGGAACTGTGCCGGGAGTTGCGCCGCCGGACCGACCTGGGCGGCCTCAAGGTGGTCATGGTGTCGGCCAGGACCAACGATTATTGGAAGAGCCGGGCCCGCGATGCCGGCGCCGACGGCTATATCACCAAGCCGCTGGACCCCGACACGTTCGCCGGCTTGGTGATGGATATCGTCGAAGGGGGATGATACCAAGGGTCCCGGGCGCCTACTTGGTGGTGGCGATGAAGACGCCGTCCCAGTCGGGAGGCGGCGGGTTGACCTCGTATTCGGTGACTCGCTCCTCGTAGAGGTCGTAGAGGCCGGCGATCCTGTACTCGTTGACCAGACCCCGGCACTTGGCGATCAGCTCGCGGGCCTTCGACCATTCCTGGGCGCGGTAGGTGACGATCATCTCCTCGTTGGCCTGCTTGAGGTTCTGGAAGTCCTCACTGGCCGCCACCTCCTCGTCGCCCATCAGGGCATGGATGTGGACGCCCTCTGTCTTGCCCTTGACCTGGATGAAGTCGAGCTCGACGGTCGCCAGCTCGGGGACCGCCGCACAGGTGTTGGGGCCGAGGACGATGTCGACGCCGTAGTTCTTGGACTGGCCTTCCAGGCGCGCGGCCAGGTTCACGGTGTCGCCCAGCACCGAGTAGTCGAAACGCTGGTCCGACCCCATGTTGCCGACCACGCACTCGCCCGAATTGAGCCCGAGGCCGACCTTGAGCGGGATGTGCTTGCGGCCCTCATCCTTGGCTTCCTGCTCCAGCCTGACGTTGAGGGGGGCCATCTCGGCCAGCATTTTCAGCGCCGAGATACAGCCGTTGAGTTGGTGCCGGTCGTCGTCCAGGGGGGCGTTCCAGAAGGCCATGATGCAGTCGCCCATGTACTTGTCGACGGTGCCCTGGTTGTCGAGGATGACGTTGGTCAGCGGGGTCAGCAGCTTGTTGATGAGGCTGGTCAGGCCGACGGCGTCGAACTGCTCGGAGATGGTGGTGAAGCCGCGCACGTCGCAGAACAGCAGGGTCAAATCCCGCTTGTCGCCGCCCAGCTTGAGCTGGCTCGGGTCTCCGGCCACCTTCTCGACCATCGCCGGGGACAGGTACTTGGAAAAGGCGTCCCGGGTCTGGCGGCGCTGGGCCTCTTCCTTGACGTAGCTCCACCCGGTCAGCAGGATGTAGAGGACCAGGATCGAGAGGATGGCGTAGCCGGCATCGAACAGCAGTTGCTTCTGGTCGAACAGGTACCACGACGTGCCCCCGGCGCCGGCCAGCACGACGATGAAAAGCAACGCCGTCCATTTGGCGCCGACCCTGGGCACCAGCCAGATCATCAGCAGGCCGCCGAACAGGATCAAGGCCATCTCGGCGGCCAGGAAGTAGTTGGGGCGGTTGAGGTAGGCTCCGTTGGCCGCCGCCTCGATCAACTGGACGTGGATCTCGACCCCGGGAATGACCGCGTCGACGGGGGTCGATCGGATATCGAGAAGCCCCACTGCCGAGGTGCCGACGATGGTCAGCTTGCCCTTGATCAATGCCGGGTCGACGGTCCCCGCCAGGACATCCCGGGCCGAAACGTACTTGGACTTGTCGCTCTTCGAGAAGTAGGGCCACACCCGGCCCTGCCTGTCGGTGGGGATCTGGAACTTGGGGGTCACCTTCATCGTCCGGATCCCGGCCCGGTCGGCCTGGACGACGATGGTCTTGCGATTGAAGGCGACCCGCAGCATCTCGATGGCCAGTGACGGATAAAGATCGTTCTTGAAGCCGAACAGCGTCGGTACCCGCCGGACGATGCCGTCCGGTTCCGGTACCAGCGAGAAGATGCCGTGGCCCACCGCCGCGGCCTCGAGCACCGGGATGTTGCGGACCAGGGACTTGAAATGGGGGAGGAACCTTTTCGGGTCCACGTCCTTGCTCGACTTGAGCAACGCCACCGACTTCTTGACCGGCGGACCAGCCTTGGTTTCGCGCTCCTCCCAAAAGCCGGCCTGGCCCAGGACTACCCGGCTCTTCTTGATGATATTGGCGAAGGCCTGGTCGTTGCCGGGCAGCGCGCGCAGTTTTTTCTTGGTCTCTTCGTCGAGTCCGTAGAGGGAATCGGCGACATCGGACGGGTTCATCCGGTCCGGCTCGGCGAACACGATGTCGAAGGCGACCAGGACGGCGCCCATCTGCATCAGGTTCTGCACCAACTGGGCGAGGATGTTGCGCGGCCAGGGCCACTGGCCGATCTCGGCCAGGCTCGCCTCGTCGAGGTCGATGATGGTCACCGGCTTCTGCTGGGGCGGGGGAATCTCGCGGGGCTTGGTCTTCTGATAGAAATCGAAGGTCTTCAGCCGCAGGGTCTCCAACGGCGCGGGGTCTATCCGGTAAACCACCAGCATGCCGGCCAGGAGGGCCAGGGCGATCATTCTTTCGAGGGTAAAGGCGCGGCGGAGAAACCTGCCGATCTTGCCGATTACAGCCTCCATTCCACCCTTCGGCCGCTTCCGCCTCGCGGATGCAAAGGCCGCCTTCCACGTTCCCGTTGCCCCCCGTGAGCGAAACGCTTCACCACCGGCGGGCAACTTCCCATATCTAAAATCCAGTACACCGGGACGCGGCAAACAGGTCAAGGCGTAATTGCCGAACCGGTGCCCCGCGGCCACCTGGAAACGCTGCCCAGTACCGACTTGTGATGGTCGGTACTAGCTTCACGCAAATGGCCAGCGTATACTTGTGGACAAATGAGCAACCCTTCGACCCGCTCCTGGCTCCGCTCTTTCATGGAGCCGTTGATGCCCATTTTCCGCGAGGTGATGGCGATGTCCGCCTTCGTCAATCTTCTGGCGTTGGCGGTTCCCGTGTTCACCCTTCAGGTCTATGACCGGGTGATCGGCAGCGCCTCCATCAGCACCTTGAGGGGCTTCATCATCGGCATGGTGATGGTGGTGGTGTTCGATTACGTGTTGCGCATGGCGCGCTCGCGGGTCTTGCAGACGGTGGCGCTCAGGGTCGACGTCATGGTCGGCCGCCGGCTCTTCGAAAAGGTGATGGCGTTGCCGTTGCAGACCCTGGAGAGCTACGACGGCGCCCACTGGACGGGCCTGTTCCGCGATGTCGACACGGTCCGCAACACCCTTTCGGGGGCCTCGGCCGTGCTGGTCGCGGATCTGCCGTTCGCCGTCTTCTTCCTCGGCCTGATATTCGTCATCGCCACGCCCATCGCCTGGGTCCTGCTGATCATCGTTCCGGTGTTCATGTTCGTCGCCTGGCGTTCGGGCAAGGTGATGTCCGGCGCCAACAAGGAGGAGCGCAAGACCTCCTCCAGCCGCGACGCCATGATCGCCGAGATGATCGCCGGGCGGACCACCATCAAGGCCCTGGCGCTGGACGGTGCGATGCGCCCGATATGGGAGGAGAAGCACGCCGACAACATCGAACGCTCGATCGTCCGGGGCAGCAAGGCCGACAGCTATACCAACCTGGGCGCCTCGCTGACCATGACGACGACGATCTGCATGACCACGATCGGGGCGCTGGCGATCATCGACGGGACCATGACCATCGGCGCCCTCATCGCCACCAACATGCTGAGCGGAAGGCTGCTCGGCCCCCTCAACCAGTTGGTCGGCCAGTGGCGCGTCTTCACCGGTTTCATGCAGGCCACCGAACGGCTCGGCGCCGTCTTCACCGCTCCCTCCGAACGCCAGGAAAGCGCGGTCACGCTGGGCCGCCCCAACGGCGAAATCACCCTCGAGAACGTCACCTTTTCCTACACCGAAGAGGGTTCGCCGGTGGTCAACGGGGTTCAACTGGTGATCAAGGCCGGCGGCCTGCACGCCCTGGTCGGACGCAACGGCAGCGGCAAGACCACCTTGCTCAAGCTGACCCAGGGTCTCTACAAGCCGAACTTCGGGCGGGTCCTCATCGACGGCGCCGACATCAGCCAGTTCACCCGCACCGAACTGGCCGGCTGGTTCGGTTACGTTCCCCAGGAGTGCGTGCTGTTCGCCGGCACCGTGCGCGACAACATCGTCCACCGCATTCCCGACGCCACCGACGACGAGGTCCTCAAGGCGGCCACCGAGTCCGGTGTCCACAAGTTCATCATCGACATGCCCGACGGCTACGCCACCGAAATCGGCGAGGCCGGCAGCCGGCTGTCGGGCGGCCAGCGCCAACGCATCGCCATCGCCCGGGCGTTGATCGGCGACCCGCCGGTGCTGCTGCTGGACGAACCGTCGAGCAGCCTCGACCGCCAGGCCGAACAGGAACTCCGCCAGACCCTGGTCGAGATCGGCCGCGACCGCACCGTCATCCTGGTCACCCACAGCCCGATCCTGCTGGCGGCCTGCAACAACCTGGTCGCCCTCGACAAGGGGAAGGTGGCGCTGGCCGGACCGGCCAAGGAGATCCTGCCGAGGCTGTTCGGGGCCAAGCCCAAATCCGCGGGCCCGCGGATGCCCCAGGAAGGCCGCCGGCCGCCGCGCCCGGCACCGCCTCCGTCACGGGGTCCTGCCCAGCCGGAGGCCGCCGCCACCCCCCTGGCCAAGCCGGCCATCCAGGTCCTCGACCTCGAGGAGCCCAAGCCCGGGGCGCAACCGGAGATTCGAACCACGACACCTGCCAAGCCCCAGCCCCGGCCAGAGGCCCCGGCCCAGCCGGCCATCGACGCCCCGGCTGCGGCCAATCCACAACCCCAACCCAATGCCCAGGCTCCCACGGTGAGGCGAATCCCGGTGGCGTCCGCCCCCCAGCCCCGACCTCGACCTCAACCCCAAACCCCGCCTCCCCCGGCGGCCCGGCCCGCCGCCAAGGCCAAGCCACCGGCCCGACCCAGGGCCACGGCCAAGCTCAAGGTGCGGCGGCCGATCCCGAAACCGGAACCCGGGCCCGGGCGGCAATCGTGAGCGGGGAACCATGACATGATGACCCGGCTTGACGCGCTTCTCAAACATCATCCGCTGCCTTCCTGGCGGCCGGTGGCGTGGCCGGTGATGCTGATGCTGGGAGCATCGATCCTGTGGGCCAACTTCGCCGAGCTGGACGAGAGGGCGGTCGCCACCGGCGAGGTGGTTCCCCTGGGAAAGGTCAAGGTCATCCAGCACCTGGAAGGCGGCATCATCGAGGAAATCTTCGTCGCCGAGGGTGACGCGGTGAAAGCCGGAGAGACCCTGGTCCAACTGAACCTGGCCTCTTCCGGGGTCAACCGCGAGGAGCTGCAGGTCCGCCTGGACGGCCAGATCCTGGTGCGATCCAGGTTGGAGGCGGAGGCCAGCGGCAAGAAACTGGAGTTCCCCGAGGATGTGGCCAAACGGATGCTGGCCCAGGTCGGAGCCCAGGAACGCGCCTACAAGGCGCGCCTGAATTCGTTGAACTCCAACCTCGACGTCTTGGCCAAGCAGGTCCGCCAGCGGGAGCTCGAAGTCAAGGAGATCGAAGCCGGCGGCAAGGCCATCAAGAACAACCTGAAGCTGGCCCAGGAACGGCTCAGGTTGTCCGAACAGCTGCTGGCGGAGGGCCTGACCCCCAAGATCGAGCATTTGCAGCTCGAGGCCGAGGTCGAGAGCCTGGAGGGCGAGATGCGGAGCCTGGGCCCCTCCATCCGCCGCGCCCGCTCGGCGGTCGCCGAGGCGAGGAGCCGGATCAAGGAGGAGAAGACCCGTTTCCGCAGCGAATCACGCCAGGAACTGGTCAGTACCGAGCAGGCCATCGGCCGCATCACCGAGTTGCTCATCGAAGCCACCGAGCAGGGGGAACGCGCCGAGGTCAAGAGCCCCATCGATGGGGTGGTGAAGAACATGCGCTACAACACCATCGGCGGCGTGGTGCGGCCCGGCGAACCGATCATGGAGATCGTGCCGACCGGTGGCAAGCTGGTGATCGAGGTCAAGCTGAACCCCGTCGACCGTGCCCACGTCGAGCCCGGCCAATCGGTTCTGGTCAAGTTGTCGGCCTATGACTACGCCCGCTACGGCGGTCTCGACGGCAAGGTATCCATGGTCGCGCCGGACTCCAGCACCGACGAGGACGGCTCCCCCTATTTCCAGGTCATTGTCCAGACGGAGAAGACCTATCTCGGCGAAGTGGAAGGAGACCTGCCGATCATGCCGGGGATGCAGGCCACCGTCGATGTCCATACGGGCAAGAAAACGGTCATGGACTACCTGATCAAGCCGGTCCTCAAGCTCCGCCATGAGGCCTTCAGGGAGCGTTGAGCGATGCCGTAACATCGCCGGTAACGGCGGGATTTCTCCAGAGGGTTAATATTTTTTCAAGTTTTATGTATAAGCTTACGATTCTCTTGTTGTTATTATTGTCCGCCCCTGGGTGATATTCAGGCTTCGAGAGGCATTATGTAGGGCGCCGATCGAAGGGGCACAATAAAGGGTCACGGGGTATGTCTTACGCAACCATTCTGGGCGTCTTGTTCGCATTCGGATTGTTCTTCGGGTCCATTCTCTTGGCCACCAACGATTTTTTGATTTTCGTCAGCTTCCCGAGCTTCCTCATGGTCTTCGGCGGCACCCTGGCATCCAGCTTCATCGCCTACGAGCCGCGCTACGTGATTATGTCCTTGAAGCTGATCTTACGGATCATGGTTTCGCCCAAGATCGGCCGCGGCGTGCTGAAGGCCGAGGTCGGACGGATCATCAAGTGGGCCTACACGGTCCAGAAGAACGGCATCCCGGCCCTCGAATCGGAAGCCAAGAAGGCGGTCAAGGGCGACCGTTTCCTGGGCTTCGGCGTCGATATGGTGATCAGCGGCTATACCGGCGAGGAAGTCCGCGAGATCCTGAGCACCACCATCGAAACCACCTTCGGGCGCAACACGGTGCAGGTGAACATCCTGAAGGCGATGGGGGGGGCGGCCCCCGCCTTCGGCATGATCGGCACCCTGGTCGGCCTGGTGGTCATGCTCAACAGCATGGGTGGAGACCCCGCGCAACTGGGAGCGGGCCTGGCGATAGCCCTGATCACCACCCTTTACGGGGTGTTCTTCGCGCGCCTGGTATTCATCCCCGCCGCCACCAAGATCGAGCAACGCGAACAGATCCTCCGTTTCCGCAACTATCTTGTCGCCGAAGGCCTGTGCCTGCTGGCCGACCGCAAGAGCCCGCGCTTCATCCAGGACAAGATGAACAGCTACCTGGATCCGGCGATCCACTTCAACATCGACAAGATGAAGAAGTGACACCGCCATGGCGATACCCAAAGAGACAGCGCCGGTAGAGGAAAAAGAAGACTGGCTGACCACCTACGCCGACGCCATCACCCTGCTGATGGCCTTCTTCGTGATGTTGTTGAACTTTTCCAAGATCGACATCCCGGCCTTCGAGGAGGCGGCCGCCGGCATCGCCAACGAGATCGGCATGGGACCGAAAGAAGTCAGCCCCATCTCCCTGATGGTGCTCGACCTTCAGGACATGGTCTACAACATGCAGGCCGACGAGGCGGTCGAAGTGGAGAAGGACGACAAGGGCGTGGTCATCGAGTTGGCCAGTTCCGCGTTCTACAAGCCCGGCTCGGCGGAAATCCGCGACGAAGCCATCCCGGTCCTGGATCAGATCGCCGAGATGCTCACCCAGCCCCGCTACCGGACCTACATGATAGAGATCGAGGGACACACCGACGACGACCCCATCCACACCGCCCTGTATCCGTCGAACTGGGAGCTTTCGGCCGGCCGGGCGACGCGCGTGGTGCGACACTTCATCGAAAGGGGGATGGATTACACCCGTCTCAAGGCGTCTGGTTTCGCCGAGACCAGGCCCAAAGTCCCCAACCGGGACGAACAGGGCGCCCCGATCCCCGAAAACCAGTCGGAAAACCGCCGGGTGATAGTCCGCGTCTACCCGATGTCATTGGATCAAAGGGCGCAATTCCAACGCCGCATCGAGATCGTCGACCTGGAGAATGAAATCCAACTCCAGGACGCCCCCCAACAGCCGCAACCCGAAAACCAGTAGGCCCCATTTCCCGTTCAGGCCCCGAAGGGTGCGGCCGGCGGATCGGGTCCAAGACCGCCGCCGGCTTCAACCGCCTCGCCACGGCCGCCGGACCCCGGTTCTCAGTCCAGCTTGATTTCCATGCCTTCGCGGGCGCAGAAGGAATCCGACCAGGTTTCCCTGGCCTCGTTCTCCAGCTTCTCCATGAAGGTGTCGTCGTGGTCCGGTTCGTGGTGGAAGATGGCCAGTCGCTTGACGTCCGCCGCCCGGCACAAGCGGATGCCCTCGTTCCAGGTGGAGTGCCCCCAGCCGATCTTGGAGGGGAATTCCTCCTCGGTGTAGGTGGCATCGTAGATCACCAGGTCGCTGCCCTCGATGAGGCCGAGCACGTTCTGGTCGGGCTCGTCCGGGACGTGTTCGGTATCGGTGACGTAGCACATCGCCTTGCCGTTGTATTCGATGCGGTAGCCGGTGGCCTGGTTGGGGTGCCTCAGGGGGGCGGTACGGACCTTGACGTCGGGATAGAGGTTGAAGGAGTGGCCGGCCTCGAAGTCCTCGAAGCGCAGTTTCGATTGCATGGCGGTCAGCGGCACCGGGAACATGGGGTTGTCCATCTGGCTGGACAGCGCTCCTTGAATTCCCCCCCCGTCGTCGCTCAGGTGCCCGGCCAGGATGTGCAACGAACGCTTGGGATCGTACGCCGGGACGAAGAAGGGGAAGCCGTTGATGTGGTCCCAATGGGTATGGGTGAGCAGCAGATGAAGCTCGCGCACGTCGTCGCGCAGGAACTCGCTGCCCAGCAGGCGGATACCCGTGCCGGCGTCAAGGACGAAGTGACGGTCGCCCACCAACACCTCGATGCAACTGGTGTTGCCGCCGAATTTCATGTGGCTCGGCGAGGCGCAGGCGATGCTGCCGCGGACCCCCCAGAATTTTATTCTGAACGCCATCTGCCTCGCTTCCCTTCCAATCCGGATTCGGATGGGCGGTTCCCTTATTATCCTATATGCGCCCCGCGCACCACAGTGACAACCGTCACACCTCGGCTACCGTTATCCGGGAGCCGACCCGCAGTCCCAGATCGGTGTCCGCCCGCCCCCGGTTGACGGCGATTTCGACCAGCCCGTTGGCGTTTTCATACCAGAACGCGCTCCCCGGTGGAACGTCGGAAAAGGTCGTCACCCGTTCGAACCGCCGGCCGCCGGCCATCAGCCCGGCCCCGGCCGGCATCGCCGCGGCGCGGGTTCCCGTCATCGCGTTGCCGAAGCCGTCGATGTAGACGACCCGTGACAGCTCGTCGGGCCACTCCCGGCGGCGGATGTCCTCGAGCGGCCGTTGGTCGCCTTGGGGAGATTCGCCCAGGGAGAGGCGGGCCGCCACCGGGGCCAGCAGGTCGCGGCCGTGGAAGGTCGCCGAGATGGTCTCGGGCCGCCAGGCGATCTCCCACCACCGGGGCTCGTCGGGGGAACGCCGCACGACGAGTTCGAACAGGCCGTTGTCGGGTCCGACGTACCACCGCCCCCCGGCCCGCACCACACCCACCGCCCTGTCCCCGCCGACTCCGGGATCGACCACGCACAGGAAAACGGTTCCCGCCGGGAACTCGTCGACATAGGCCGCCAGCAGGTAGGCGGCGGCCTCGGGGTCGTGGGCCGGGGCGTCGGTGAACAGCTCGACGACCACCGCCCCGGGCGCCAGGCGATGGAGCACCGCCTTCATCTGTCCCACGTAGGGCAACCCGAAATCGGTGAACAGGACAATCACGACGTGGTTCTTAGACCATCGAAATCTGACGGAAACCGGTTTGCGGGCGTTCCTCGGAGGGACTGAAGGTGACCTCGGTGACCAGGGCCGCCGGCGGTCCCTGCCGGCACGCTTCGAGCATCTCGTCGACCATCGCGCCGGGGCCGGAGAACAGCGCCTCGACGCTTCCGTCGCCGCGGTTGCGCACCCAACCGTTCAGTCCCCTCGCCGTCGCCTCGTGGACCGTCCAGTAGCGGAACGCCACGCCCTGGACGCGGCCCTCGACGCGAACGCGGACGGCCTTGTCTCCTCTTTCGTCTGTCATACCAAGGTTCATTCGAACTCCAGGATTATCTGATCGACCGCCAGGCCGTCGCCGGGACTGGCGTGGACGGTGGCGACCACCCCGTCGTGCGCGGCGCGCAACACGTTCTCCATCTTCATCGCCTCGACCACCGCCAGTTCCTGGCCGGCCTTGACCTGCTGGCCCGCCTCGACGGCGACCGAGGTCAGCAGTCCCGGCATCGGCGATTGCAGGAACCTGGAGGTGTCCGCCGCCTCCTTGAGAGGCATCAGGGCGTGGAGTTCCGCCACCCGGGGGCTGAGGACCATGATGTCGGCCTGGCGGCCGCCGTGGTTGAGGCGGTAGCCGACCGTCAACCGGTCGATCTGGATGCACACCCCGACGCCGTCGGCCTCGGCCCGGAAAAAGGGGTCGAACGGCTTCCAGCCGGTGCTCAGTCGGCAGGTCCTGCCGTCGACGGTGGTCTCGAAACCGCCATCCACGGGCGTTACGCCGACCGGGTGGTAGGCGCCCCCGAGCACGGCCACCCAATCGCCCTCGGGCCGCCGCTCGCGGCCCGGAAGCCGGCCGCTGATCCCGGCCGCGCGTTCCTCTTCAACGTAGTGGACGACGACGGCGGCGGCGATCAACAGCGTCGGGTCGCCGTCCGCCGTCGTCGGATCGAAACCGTCACCGTATTCCTCGGCGATGAAGTCGGTGGTCAGCCGCCCCTCGGCGAACCGGGGGTGCCCCATGACCGCGGCCAGGAAGCCGATATTGTTGGGCACGCCGCGGATCAGGTAGGCGTCGAGCGCGGCGCGCATCCGCCCGATGGCCTCGCCGCGGTCGGCGCCGTAGGTGATCAGCTTGGCGATCAGCGGATCGTAGTGGACCGAGACCTCGCCGCCCTCATAGACCCCGGTATCGACCCGGACGTTGCCGCCGTCCACCTCGGGCGCCCGGTACCGGGTCAACCGTCCGACCGCGGGCAGGAAGCCGCGGTGCGGGTCCTCGGCGTAAATCCGGGTCTCGATCGCCCACCCCTCGAGCCTGACGTCGGACTGCGCGATCGGCAGTTTCTCGCCGGCGGCGACGCGGATCATCAACTCGACCAGGTCGAGCCCGGTGATGTATTCGGTGACCGGATGCTCCACCTGCAACCGGGTGTTCATCTCCAGGAAATAGAAGTCGCGGTGGGCATCGACGATGAACTCGACGGTGCCGGCCGAGACGTAGTCCACCGCCCGCGCCAGTTGCAGCGCCTGTTCGCCCATCGCCCGGCGGCTGTCGGCGTCGATGAACGGCGAGGGCGCCTCCTCGACCACCTTCTGGTGACGGCGCTGGATCGAGCATTCGCGCTCGTGCAGGTAGATGCCGTTGCCGTGGCCGTCGAATAGCACCTGGATCTCGATGTGGCGGGGCTGTTCGATGAACTTCTCGATCAGGATGCGGTCGTCGCCGAAGCTGGACTTGGCCTCGCGCTTGGCCGCCGCGAAGCCCTCGCGGACCTCGTCGTCGGAGGCGGCGATACGCATCCCCTTGCCGCCGCCCCCGGCCGAGGCCTTGACCATCACCGGATAGCCGATGCCCGAGGCGATCCCCACCGCCTGGGCGGCGTTCTTGATCGCCTCTGGATGGCCGGGGATGGTGTAGACCCCGGCCTTCAAGGCCAGTTTCTTGGACTGGATCTTGTCGCCCATGGCGGTGAGGGCGCCGGCCGGCGGGCCGATGAAGGCCACCCCCGCCCCGGCCAGGGCGTCGACGAAGGCGGCGTTCTCGGCCAGGAACCCGTAGCCGGGATGGACCGCCTCGGCGCCGGTTTCCGCGACCGCCCCGAGGATGTTGTCGATCGCCAGGTAGCTGTCGGCCGACGGCGGCGGACCGATGCACACCGCCTCGTCGGCCATCCGGACATGCAGCGCGTCGCGGTCGGCCTCGGAATAGACGGCGACGGTGGCGATGCCCATGCGGCGCGCCGTGCGGATCACCCGGCACGCGATCTCGCCCCGGTTGGCGATCAGAATCTTGTTGAACATGTCCTGATCCGAACCCCCCTCGAACAAAGACCATTCTGGACTCGGCCCGTCAACCCCGGGCCTGCTTGACTTGCGGTCGTCATTGTATACAATGAATACATTGCCGACAGGAGACTCCGATGACCGATACCGTATCCCTGTCCTTCCGGGTTTCGACCGACAAGGCGCGAGACGTGGAGCGCCTGTCCGCGACCATGGACCGGCCGAAATCCTGGGTCCTGGAAAAGGCTCTGGACGCCTACCTGGAGACCCAGGCTTGGCAGGTGGCCCATATCGAGGAAGGCCTGGCCGAACTCCGCCAGGGGGGGTCCGTCCCCCACGAGGACGTCGCGGCCTGGCTCGCCGGCTGGGGCACCGATGGCGAAGGCGAAGCGCCCAGGTGAACATCCGCTGGTCGCACACCGCCGTCCGAGACCTCCAACGTCTGCGCGCCTACATCGCCGAACACGACCCGACAGCCGCCGCACGGGTCGCCAAGGCCATCGTCGAAGGGATCGAGAACCTGCGCCGCTTCCCCGCCATGGGCCGTTCGGGTCGCGTTCCCCATACCCGCGAACTGGTGATCCCTGGAACGCCCTGCCTCGTCCCCTACACCGTCACCGGCAGGACCATCGAAATCATCGCGGTCCTGCACGCGGCCCGCCGGTGGCCGTCCGAGATCCCATTGACGTCCTTGGCCGGGGCGGGACCGTGAGCGCCCTCACAGCGGGATGTTTCCGTGTTTCTTCCACGGGTTCTCCAGCTTCTTGTGGCGCAGCATCCTGAGCGAGCGGCAGATGCGGAACCGGGTGTCGTGGGGCATGATGACGTCGTCGATGAAGCCCCGGTGGCCGGCGATGAAGGGGTTGGCGAAGCGTTGGCGGTATTCCTCGGTGCGCTCGGCGATCTTCTCGGCGTCGCCGATCTCGGAGCGGAAGATGATCTCCACCGCCCCCTTGGGCCCCATCACCGCGATCTCGGCCGACGGCCAGGCGAAGTTTACGTCGCCGCGCAGGTGCTTGGAGCTCATCACGTCGTAGGCCCCGCCGTAGGCCTTGCGCGTGATCAGCGTGACCTTGGGCACCGTCGCCTCGGCGAACGCGTAGAGCAGCTTGGAGCCGTGCTTGATGATGCCGCCGTACTCCTGGGCGGTGCCGGGCAGGAAGCCCGGGACGTCGACGAAGGTAACGATGGGGATGTTGAAGCAGTCGCAGAAACGCACGAAGCGCGCCCCCTTGGTCGCCGAGGCGATGTCCAGGCAGCCGGCCAGCACCAGCGGCTGGTTGGCGACGATGCCGACGGTGGAGCCCTCCATGCGCCCGAAACCGACGATGATGTTGCCGGCAAAATCGGGCTGAAGCTCGAAAAAGTCGCCCTCGTCGACCACCTTCTCGATCAGCTCCTTGATGTCGTAGGGCTTGTTCGGGTTGTCCGGGACCAGGGTGTCCAGCGACGGCTCGACCCGCTCCGCTGTATCGGAGGTCGGCCGGGTCGGCGGTTTCTCCCGGTTGTTGGCGGGCAGGAAGTCGAAGAACCGGCGCACGCTGAGCAAGGCCTCGGTATCGTCCTCGAAGGCCCGGTCGGCGACTCCGGACTTGGTGGTATGGGTGACGGCGCCGCCCAATTCCTCGCGGGTCACCTCCTCGTGGGTCACCGTCTTGACCACGTCGGGGCCGGTGACGAACATGTAGGAGGTGCCCTTGACCATGAAGATGAAGTCGGTCATCGCCGGCGAATAGACGGCGCCCCCGGCGCACGGCCCCATGATCATCGAGATCTGCGGGATCACGCCCGAGGCGGTAACGTTGCGCTGGAAGACGTCGGCGTAACCGCCCAGCGAGGACACCCCTTCCTGGATCCGGGCGCCGCCGGAATCGTTGAGCCCGATCACCGGCGCCCCGACCTTCATCGCGTGATCCATGATCTTGCAGATCTTGCCGGCGTGGGATTCCGACAGCGAACCGCCGAAGACGGTGAAGTCCTGGCTGAACACGAACACCAGGCGGCCGTTGATGGTGCCGTAGCCGGTGACGACGCCGTCCCCGGGTACGGTCTGCTGGTCCATCTCGAAGTCGGTGCAGCGGTGCTCGACGAACATGTCCCATTCCTCGAAGGACGACGGATCGAGCAGCAGTTCGATGCGTTCGCGCGCCGTCAGCTTGCCCTTGGCGTGCTGGGCGTCGATCCGCCGCTGGCCGCCGCCGAGGCGGGCCCGTTGACGCTTTTCCTCCAACTGCTTGATGATGTCGTGCATGGCCTCCCCCACCGCCTCTAGTGTCCTGAATCAGAAGATTGGTAAAGCCCTCTTCACGAGGTGTCAAACCTCCCGGGCCAGGGCCAGGAAGGCGGCCGCGGCGTGGATGTCGTCATGCAGGACGCGACCCCGGGCGGCGGTTTCCTCGTCCTCTCCCCACTTTTCGCTCTGGTAGGTCTCGTCCAGCCACGAGGCCGCGAAGGCCCCCTCGGCGTCGAGCCGGCCCGCCGCCAGGGCAAGGGCGATGACCAGCGAACCGCAGGCGGCGACGGTGCTGGCCAGGGCCGCCAACTCCAGGTCGTCCAGGGCCTCGACGGCCCGGCGCAGGGACTCGACCGCTTGGCGAGGCTGGTCCACGGGGGCGACGCCGGTGGTCACCCGCAGCGTGGCGCCGTGGCGTTCCGCCGCCCAGTCGAGCAACGGCTGCCAGGACGCCTGTTGGCGCTCCGCCAGATCGCGGGGAAAGCCGGCCCGGTAACACAGCAGATCGGTATCGGCGTACCTGACCACGGTCTCGACGACGCCCGACCGCTCCCGGCCCATGCGGTCGATAGCGGTGCCGGCGAGCCGGCTCAAGAGCATGGTGTGGGGGCGGATCTCGTCCTCCTGAGCCCGCCATTCGTCGGCCACGGCGTCGGCCAGGGCCCGGCCCGGCAGGGCCAACGGCGCGCCGGCCGGGGTCCGGACGGGGCGGCCGTCCAGGGTGACGGCGAACCCGGCGTCGGTCGGCTCGACATCGACCACGCGGTAGGCCCGTTTCGCCGGCGCCTTCATGGAACCTCCAGGCTGGTAAGCACTAGGGTGTGTACCCAAGGCTGTTCGAGTCCGCGCGTTCTATTTACACCGACAGCCCCGCCTTGCGGAGACCTTCGAGTAGGTGTTCAAGATCGTCATCGTTGCGATAGGGGTCTATCAACCACCAGTAGCGCGCCCAACCACCAGGGGTGTCGCCGGGGAAAGTCGGAAATTCCTCGCGCGCCTGGGCCTCGAAGTCAGCTAACGCGGCGCGCGCTGCTTCGTCGTCGCCCAATTGTGCGTAACACGCCGCCAACCAACCGCGTCCCTCTACGATTGGATTCGGTAGCTCGCGAAACGCCGCGAGGGCTTCCTCGTATCGTCGCATCGTGTAATGCGCCATACCGCGACAAAACACGGTCGACTCGGCAAGCCCCGTGTCCATCGGGCTGAGCCGTTCGCTTTTGGCGATCTCCTCCAGGCCAGCGTCGGCGTCGCCAGCAAGTATCAGGCACATGCCGTAGCTCATAACGGTCGTGGCATCACCGGGGACAAGCGCCAGCGCCCGTTGGAAGTGATGGATCGCTTGGTCGTGCTGGCTTTTGTAGAGGTACGTGTAAGCGAGCGAAGCTTGCGCCTGGCCGACGGTTGCATTCATATGGACCGCCTTGGTCGCATACTGAAAGGCCAATTCGAGCGACTGCTCGGGGTCTTCCACCCACCAGCCCTCGAAATCCCAGGCAAGGCACTGGGCGAGCCAAGCCCACGCTTGGGCATTGTCAGGGCTGAGCTCGGTTGCCTTGGTGAACATCTCGCGCGCCTTGGCGTTGTCGTCGCGAGTGTACTTCCAGGCCAACTCCCTGCCACGAAGGATTAAGTCGTAGGCCGCCAGACTCGTTTCGTCCATCGATTTTACATGGCCGAGCCGATCACCTTCGACCCGATCGGCCAAAGTCGAAGAGATCGTGTGTGAAATTTCGTCCTGCACGGCAAAAATATCCTCGAGGTCGCGGTCGTAGCGCTCGGCCCAAAGGTGGTTGCCGCTCGCCGCCTCGATGAGCTGGGCCGTCACCCGCACCCGGCTCCCCGCCTTTCGCACGCTGCCCTCGACGACGTATTGGACGCCCAGTTTGCTCCCGATCTCTCCGACATTGACCGACTGACCCTTGAAGGCGAACGACGAGTTGCGGGAGATCACGAACAGCGAGCGAAAACGCGACAGCTCGGTGATGATGTCCTCGGTGATGCCATCGGAGAAGTACTCCTGCTCGGCATCTCCGCTCATGTTTGTGAAGGGCAGCACGGCGATGGAAGGCTTGTCCGGCAGTGCCAATTCAGGCGATCCCGTCTCAACCATTCCAGACGTCGATATCGCGACCACGATTCTGTAAACCCGCACCGGCGCCGAAACATGCTTGACCTCATGCTCGCCCAAGTCCTCGAAACGATGATCCAGCCGGTTGCGCACCTGGTCGTAAGCGCCCCCGGAGATACAAATGCCGCCGGGGTCGGCCAGCGCCTCGATGCGGGCGGCGATGTTCACGCCTTCGCCGTGGATATCCTCGCCGTCGTCGATGATATCGCCGAGATTGAGCCCCATGCGGAAGTCGAGCGGGCTCGCCTTCAACTCCGTTTGCATGGTGACGGCACACTTGACGGCGTCCTGGACGGTGGGAAACTCGGCCAGGAAACCATCGCCCGTCAGCTTGACGATGCGTCCGGAATGTTCAGAGATCGCGGGCTCAACAATGTCGGTGCGGGCGGCCTGCCAGGCGGCGACGGTGCCGTCTGTATCCTGCTCGACGAGCCGCGTGTAGCCCGCGACATCGGCGGCAAGGATGGCGGCGAGCCGGCGTTCCAAATGGTAATTCCCCCTGGAACTGAAGGTTACCATCTGGCGAGGGGCAAATCCATGCGTGAATGCCTAACGGAAACTCCGCCCGAGGCCTGCTTTCAAGCATTCAGCGGACATCTAATTACGATGTCATTTATTGGTCCATGACCTAGTTCCCGAACAGGCCCTTCAGGCCCTCGGTAATGATTCCGGTGATGCCCTCCTTCTCCTTCTCGACCGGCTTCTCGACCGGCGTTGGCGCGCTTTGGGTGGTCGTCGCCGCTTTCCTGGGGGCCGAGGGGACCAGCGGTTTGCCGGCCAGGGCAAGCTTGCAGTAGTCGGTCTCGTCGACGCCTCCGGAATCGCCGCCGCCACTGCCGGCGCCGACCAGCCCGCCGAGGGCCTGGAGCCCACCGGAAGCCAAACCCGTCGCTGTCGATACCACCCCGGTGACGACGCCGACGGCGGCGGCGGCGACGTCGGGGACCACCGAGGGCGAGGCCATGGTGCCCCCGACCTTGAACGGGATCGCCGCCTTGAGCAGGCTGGCCTTCTTGGCCCGGGGATCGAACTCGAGAGCCAGCGTCTCGTCGGCCAGGTTGACGCCGCCGGTGCCGACCACGGACAGCCCCCCGGTCTCGAACAGGATCGTCTTGGCGACGGCCTGGCCGTTGTCGATGTCGAAGTGAACGACCCCGCAGCGGATGTTCTTGTCCCCGGAGCTGCTGAACATCGAGAAGATGTCGGTGGACAGCACGTTGAGCAGCCCGCTTTCGATCTTGCCGCCCTCGGTGACCAGCCGGGTTCGGCCGTCGAGCCCCGCCATGATGGCCCGCACCGAGTTCCCGGCGCCGCGCACGTCGATATTCAGGTCGAGCTTGCCGCTGGCGATGTCGGTGACCGCCAACTGCTTGAGCAGGTTGCCGAAATCCAATTGCTTGACATCCAGCTTGAGGGCCAGGGCGGGAACCGATTTGGCGCCGTCGATCACCACCTCGCCGGTGATGCGGCCACCGCCGAACAGGGCCTCGAGCTGCATGATCTCCAGGCGGCCGCCGTTCAGCGTCAGCTCGACGGCGGCGTCCTCGATGACGAAACCCTTGGCGAGGATGCGTTTGCCCCGGAACTCGAGGCGGGCGTCTACCGCCTCGAGGCCGTCCAGCGGCAGCGGGTCGTCCGGGAACACGCGCCCGTCCCCCTTTCCGGTCTCGGCCTTGGCTTCCCCCGGCGCCTTTCCGGCGGGCAGCAGCTTGTCCAGGTCGAGCAGGTTGGAGGCCAGTTGGGCATCCACTTCGGGGCGTTCCCCGGACAGCTTGACCGCCACCTTGCCGGACAGGTCGCTGCCGCCGATGTCGAGCTTGAGGCCGTCGATGACGTAACCGCCCGCGGGATCGGTGATCCTGCCGGCGACCTTGAAGGGCGGCAGTTCCGGCAGTCGGCCCTTGGCCAGTTTCGAGAACGGCGCCAGGTCCGCGCCAACGACCGTAAACGCCAGGTTCAGCCCCTTGCCCTTGATGGCGTCCTCGACGGCGCCCTCGACGGTGACCAGGACCTGGTCCTTGCGCCCTCCGCTGATCCTGATCTCGGACACCGACATCTTGTCCGGCGACCCCCGGAGGCGGGCGGTGATGCTGAAGGGGCCGATCGGCGGCAAGGGGGTGTTCTTCAGCGCCGGTTCGAGGGCGGCGATGACGGTCCGGGTCACTTCGGCGCCCTCGAGCGAGACCACCAGGTCGATCCCCTTGGCCTGCCGGGGCAGCTCGATGGTCCCCTCGACGGCGAGGGTCGCGCCGTGGATTCCCGCTTCCAGGGAAACGGCAAACGGCTTGCCGCCCCCGAGCAGGGTGTCGAGCGATCCCAGGCGGGCCTTCACGTCGTAGGGCGCGCCGTTGTAGGAGCCCTTGATGCCGACCTTCAGCGGGCTGCCGGCGCCATCGGATTCGACGTCCATGCCGTCGATCACGGCGACGATCGCGCCGCCGGTGCGGGAGTCCTTGTAGATGACCTTGACGTTCTCCAGGCGCACCATGTGGACCACCGGCAGGAGGCCCGGCTCGCCGCTATCGGCCGGCTTCCCGGCTTTGGCGGCGAGGACGCCCCCGAAGTCCCAGTTGGCGCGGCCCTGGGAGTCGATCTCGGCCAGCACGTCGAGGCCAACGAGGACCAGGCGCTTGATCCGGACGTCGCCGCTCAGCAGCGGCAGAAGCTCGACCTGGGCCTCGAGGCGCTCGAGCTTCACCATCTCGGGGCGCGATCCCCACTCGGCGTTGGCGAAGCTGACGCCTTCCACGACCAGTGACGGGTTGAGCGAGATTTCGAGATCGAGGTCGCCGGCGATCGTCAACTCGCGCCCGGTGGCGTCCCTGGCCTGCTCGGCGATCAGGCCGCGGTACTGGTTGAAGTCCATCGACTTCAGCACGGCGACGCCGGCGACGACCACGGCGACGACCAGAAAGACGATCCATCCCAGGACCTTCAACATGGTTTTCATCTTTCGGTCTCCATCAAAACGTGCAGCGCATCGGGCAGGTCGGTGAAGCCGTCGATAATGGAATGCGCCCCCGCCCTCCTCAACCGATCCGGATCATGATACCCCCAGGCGACGCCGATGGCCATGACGCCGGCGCCAATACCAACCTGCACTAATAATGACCCATAGAGACGGCTTTCCAAGGCTTTCGGCT
>CAZWEZ010000002.1:0-118504 GCA_964632795.1 uncultured Thalassospiraceae bacterium
CATCGGAATGCGAAAATGGGCTCACACAGGTCAATATTAATGTCGGCTGGTATTAGCCAACTATCGTCGGCCTTTTCTGACGCTCGCCCGCGAACAGGACGCCGGCTACATTATCGGCAGCGATACCTGGAAGGCGCACATGCATTGGGCCGGAGACCTGGGCGCCACGGAGGAGGAACTCAAGGAGGCCAACCATGACTCTGTCGCGCTCATCGCCGGGCTGCGCGACGAGTTTTCCGACAATGCAAAGCCGATTGTGCTGGACGGCGCCATCGGTCCCCGGGGCGATGCCTACGCGCCGGAAGAAGAGGTCCCGGCCCACGAGGCCGAGGAGTACCACGCCAAGCAGATCGGATGGCTGGCGGAGACCGAGGTTGACATGGTCACCGGATGGACCCTCACCCATTCGGACGAGGCGATCGGCATCGTGCGCGCCGCCCGAGCGGTTGATCTTCCCGTTGTCATCTCGTTCACGCTGGAGACCGACGGCAATCTGCCGATGGGCCAGTCGCTCGAGGAGGCGATCGTGGCGGTGGATGAGGCGACCGAATCGGGCGCCGCATATTTCATGGTGAATTGCGTCCATCCCGACCATTTTTCGCATCTCCTTGAAGACAGAGACTGGTCTCGCCGCATCCGCGGCATCTTCTGCAACGCCTCGCGCAAGAGCCACGCGGAGCTTAACGAGAGCGATACGCTTGATGACGGCGATCCCGTGGAACTTGGGGAGCTGCATAAGGCCATGCGGGATAGAATGCCTTGGCTCAACGTGTTCGGCGGTTGCTGCGGCTGTGATCTGCGCCACGTGACGGAGATCGCCCACGCGCTTGCCCGGTGACCACGGTGACGATCACCGAGGCTAACCTTATCGCGCGCGAAGGCTGCAATGGGTTAGGAGGCGAAGTTCGGCGACCTTTTGCCGGATGACCGCTTGCCGGGAAGAAGCGGACTCTGGGCCGCTCGATCGTATGTTCAGGGGGCCGCGACCTAGCCTGAATTACGGCCTCAACGAAGTCAGGTAGCGCGACAGGCCGCCCATGCATTCCTGGAAGGCCTCGGTGCTTTGCGCCGTCTTGGCCTGGCCGAAGGCCCCTTCGAGGGCGGCGATGATGAAGGCGGCGGCTTCTTCGGCGTGGATGTCGCCGCGCACCGTGCCGTGCTGCTGGCCGTGGCGAAGCGCCCGCGCCAGCCTCTTGCGCCACATCCTGTAAAGGTTCTCCAGCCGCTGCCGGAAGCCTTCGTCGACCGCCGGCATCTCCTGGGCCAGGTTGTTGAGCGGACAGCCCAGGCGGACCATCCCCGGGATGCCCGAGGACAGCCGTTGCTGGATCAGCCGGGCCAACCCGTCGAGGGGGTCCTCGGCGTCCTCCAGGGGGGTCAGCCACCAGCTCTCAACGTAGTCCTTCAGGAGCTCGTCGACGACCGCGTAGCCGAGCGCCATCTTGTTGGGGAAATGGTGGTAGAGCGCGCCCTTGGTGAACCCGGTGTCGGCCAGGATCTCGGCCAGCCCGGCGGCCTGGAATCCCTTGTCGTGGATCCGATCGAAGGCCGCCTGGAGGATGGCCCGGCGGGTCCCGTGGGGGTCGCGGTTCCTTTGCATACCAATCAGTATGTTGAAAAAGCGCCCGGCGCACAAGCCCCTACCCCGAGGGCGCCATGCTTGGCTATACTCGGCGCACCGGGACACTGGGGCGAAACCCATGAACTTCAGAACCATCGCCTTCGTCGGCGCCGACAACGACCCGGCCCAGCAGGCCGAGGCCCGGCTCAACCAGCGCTACGCCCATGTCCCCCCCGAGGAGGCCGACATCATCGTCGCCCTGGGCGGCGACGGCTTCATGCTGCAGACCCTGCACCGGGTCATGGACCGGCGGACCCCGATCTTCGGCATGAACCGGGGCTCGGTCGGCTTCCTGATGAACGCCTATTCCGAGGACGACCTGACCCAGCGCCTGGCCCGCGCCGAGCCCATCAACCTGCATCCCCTGCGGATGACGGCCCACGTCGCCGGCGGCGAGGAAATCCAGGCGCTGGCCATCAACGAGGTGTCGCTGCTGCGCCAAACCCGGCTGGCGGCCAAGATCGCCATCCGCATCGACGACGTGGTCCGCCTCGAGGAGATGATCTGCGACGGCGTCCTGGTGTCGACCCCGGCCGGCAGCACCGCCTACAACAGCGCCGTCTACGGGCCGATCCTGCCGCTCGGCGCCGGGGTTCTGGCGCTGACCCCGATCAGCGCCTTCCGGCCCAGCCGCTGGCACGGCGCCCTGCTCCCCCAGGGCGCCGCCGTGCGCTTCGAGGTCATCGAGCCCGGGTTGCGCCCGGTCAGCGCGGTGGCCGATTTCACCGAGGTCCGCAACGTCGTCAGCGTCGAGGTCCACGAGGACCGGAGCCTGTCGCCGACCCTGCTGTTCGACCCCGAGCACAACCTCGAGGAACGGATCATCAAGGAGCAGTTCAGGCCTTGATTTTATAGCCCCTCAGACGCCGGGCGGGCCGGTGGCCCTTGGCTTCCGCGACATAATACCAAGGGGCACTGATAATGACCCATAGAGATCGTCTCGGCGTGCCGCCGGGTAGGAGGAAAGCCGCAGGCGATGCGGTGACATCGTCAAGGCTTTTCGACGCCCTCCGGCGGCCCGCCGAGGCGACCGGAACGGCGGCTTTCCAAGGCTTTCGGACAGCGTCGCGTGGCCCTTGTGATGGGCCGCCATCACGGCGGACCACGCTCCTAGCCGAAAGCCTTGGAAAGCCGTCTCTATGGGTCATTATCAGTGCCCCTTGGTATAAGTCGCGACGCGCGGTCGCGCTTGCCGGCGAGCCGAAGAATCGGCTCGCCGGTATCAGGCGGCGCGGAAGTGCTCGGTCAGGGTCCAGGCGCCGATGGCGATGAAGCCGAGCCCGGCGATCAGCTTCAACGGCACCATCTCCAGATAACGTGAGGCGGCGCTGCCGATAAGCACCGCCAGCGCCGTCGACACCACCAGCGCCGCGGACGCGGCCAGGAATACATGGACGGGATTCAGGTCGCGGTCGCTGGCGAACAGCAGCGTCGCCAACTGCGTCTTGTCTCCCAGTTCGGCGACGAAGACGGCGGCGAAGATGGAGGCGAGTTTCAGCATTTTCTTTTCCTTGTCGTATATCGTTAACGGTGGTCGGCGCCGACCGCCTGTTCGAGGGAGGCGAAGCCGTCGGCGCGCAACCGCTCGGCGAGCCCGCGCTTGATGCGCCCGACCAGACCCGGGCCGTGGTAGACCAGCGCCGTATAGAGCTGGACCAGCGAGGCCCCGGCGCGGATCTTGGCGTAGGCCTGATCGGCGGTCTCGATGCCGCCGACGCCGATCAACGCCAGCCGGCCCCCGCTCAGCCGGTAGATCTCGGAAAGCACCCGGGTCGAGGAGGCGAACAGGGGCCGGCCGCTGAGGCCGCCGGCCTCGGTCCGCCGGCGATCACTGAGGCCGTCCGGGCGTTGGCTGGTGGTGTTGGTGGCGATCACGCCCTCGACGCCGGCCGAGACGGCGACCTCGACGATGTCGCGCAGGTCGTCGCGGCTCAGGTCGGGGGCGATCTTGAGCAACAGCGGGGGGCGGGCCGGGGTCGTCTCCCGGGCCTCGCCGACCGCCGTCAACAGCTCGCCCAGCCGTTCCCGGCCCTGGAGGTCGCGCAGCCCCGGGGTGTTGGGCGAGGAGACGTTGACCACCAGATAGTCGGCGAGACCGGCCAGCGCCCGGACGCCGGCCGCGTAATCGGCGGCGGCGTCGGCGCTGTCCCGGTTCTTGCCCAGGTTGACACCGACGATGCGGCCCCTGGGCCGGCCCCCGAGGCGCCCGGCCACCTTCTCCAGGCCGTCGTTGTTGAACCCCATGCGGTTGATCACCGCGCCGTCGGCGGGCAGGCGGAACAGCCGCGGCCGCGGGTTGCCCGGCTGGGGGCGCGGGGTGACGCTGCCGACCTCGAGGAAGCCGAAACCGAGCGGATTACCCAGGGTCTCGGCGTTCTTGTCGAAGCCGGCGGCGAGGCCGAGGGGGTTGGCGAAATCCAGCCCCCACAGGCGGATCCGCAGGATCTCGTCGGCGAACGGATCGGGGTCCGCGACCAGCCCCCGCTTCAACGCCCAGATCGCCAGCCGGTGGGCGGTTTCCGGCTCCAGCAGCCGCAGCAGGGGACCGGACAGGGAGAAGTAGTCGCCCATCGTCTTCCCTCCCCCCTTATACCAAGGAGCACTGATAATGACCCATAGAGATCGCCTCGGCGTGCCGCTGGAGATGGATCGCGCACGAGATGCCGACGATACCGGCGCCGACGACGATCACGGAACGTGGGTTGGCGTTTGATACCAAGTCTCGGTCACCGAACGTCTTCCAAGAACCGGGACGCCACAATGGCAGCGCGCCGACGGGGCGACAACCTCTTTCGCCGCTCAGCGCTCGCGCAACGCCATGTCCAGTCCCCCCAGGAAGGGATCGAGGAGGTACTCCAGCACCGAGCGCCGGCCGGTGCGGATGCTGCTAATCACCTGGACCCCGGGGACCAGCCGGTAGCGTTCCCGGCGGCGTTCGAAATAGTCCCGCTCGGTGGTGATCCGAACCTTGTAGTAGGGGATTCCCTCGGCGGTTTCGATGGTGTCGGCACTGATGTGGACGACTTTGCCCTCGAGTTTGCCGAAACGGTTGGCATCCGCCGAGGCCAGGGAGACCTGCACCGGCTGCCCCAGTTGCACGTAACCGATGTCCTGGGGCGGCAGCTTAGCCTCGATGACCAGCAGGTCGCCCTCCGGCACCACCTCGGCGACCGTACCGCCGGGACTGACGACGCCGCCGACGGTGACCACGTGCAGGGTCTTGATCACCCCGTCGACCGGGGACCGCAAGGTGGTCCTTTTCAGGCTGTCCTCGTATTTCCCCAGGCGGCTGGACAGCTCGTTCAACGAGCGGCGTTTGTCGTCGAGTTCCCGGCCGACCTCCTCCTGGTAGGTATCCTGGATCGAGCGGAGTCCGATTCCGGCCTCACTGAGGGCCGCCTCCGCCTGCAACAAGGCCGCCACGTCCTCGCCGACCCTGCCCGTCAGATTGGAGGCCTCCTTGAGCAGGTTGAGGTGCTTCATGCGGCTGATCAGGTTGTCCTTGAAGAGGTTTTCGCTGATGACCACCTGCTCGGCGACCAACTTCAAGGTTTTGCGTTCGTTGCGCAGGCGCGCCGAGATCGCCCTGATCTCCTGTTTGCGCTGGGTGATCAGGGCGCGCTGGCCGGCCAGTTCGTTTTTTAACCGGGTGCGCCGGGTGACGAACATATCGTTGGCCTGGCGCACCAGAGCGGGGTGCCGTTCCACCAGTTCGGCGGGGAACGTCAGCGCCTCGGCGCCCGCCAACTCGGTCTCGAGCCGCCCGATGTCGACCTTCAACGAGGTGACGTGGATCACCAGTTCATCGACATCGGCCCCGCTGGCCGTCGATTCCAGGACCACCAACGCCTGGCCGGCCTTGACCTGGTCGCCCTCGGCGACCTTGATTTCGCTGACGATTCCCCCTTCCAGATGCTGGACGCTCTTGACCTGGGTGGACGGGATCACCTCGCCGGCGGCGGTGCTGACGATATCGAGCCGGCCATAGTAGGTCCAGGCCCCGAAGGCGACGACCATGGCGATGATCAACAGCAGGAAAAGGTGGGTCGCGCCACCTGCCTCGGCCGGGAAAGAGGACGGCTCGGCCTGTGGGCCGTTCATTTCGGGTCCCCCTTGGGCTGTCCCCGGGCGGTGCCCTGAGCGGTCCGGTAAGAGCCGCTCTGAACATGGGCCTGGGCCGCCGTGGCCTGAATCGCCGGGGTGGGGTCCGCCGGCCGGGTTTCCTTCAGCTTGGGCACCGGTTTGGAATCGAGGTCGAGGACGAAACGCGCCCCCATGATGATGTTCGGATCGTGGGAGAAGGCGATGATGGTCCGGCCGCGCTTGGCCAGCTCGTTCATCACCGCGTAGACCTTGGCGCTGCCTTCGCCGTCCAGGCCCTCGGTCGGCTCGTCGACCACCACCAGCATGCCGTCGGTGGCCAGCCCCCGGGCCAGCGCCAGGCGGCGGCGATGGCCCAGCGACAGGTTGTCGCCCTGGTTGACCACCGGGGCGTCGAAGCCGGCCGGGTTGTGGTCGATGAAGCTGCGCAATCCGGCAGCGCGGACAAGCCCGTTGAGGCCGCCATCGTCCAGCTCCGGATTGAAGGCGAGGAGGTTTTCGCGAAGGGTGGCATTGAGGAACCGCGGTTCCTGGGGAAGGTAGACCACCTGCCGGCGCCACCATTCGGGGACCACCTGGGCGAGATCGACGCCGTCGACCAGGATCTGGCCACGGGTCGGTTCCAACAGGCCGAGCAGAAGCCTGGCCAGGGTCGTCTTTCCGGCGCCGTTGGCGCCGTTGACCACGAGGATGGCGCCGGGTTCGAGCTTCATGGAAAGGGATTCGAACAGCGGCGCGTTGGACCCGGGGAAGGCGAAGGCCAGGTCCTTGAACTCCAGCCCCCCCTTGTACTCGGACAGCGCCGAGCCCTGCATTCGTTCCTGGGGCAGCTTGGCGAACTCGCGGAACATGTTCAGGGACTGGCGGGCCCTGGCGAACTGCCCGGTAAGGCCGGCCAGACGGGAGATCGGTCCCAGCGCGCGAGCGGCCAGGATGTTGGCGCCGATCAAGGCGCCGACGGAGAGGTCGCCCTTGACGGCCAGGGTCGCGCCGATGGCGATGATGGCGACGCTCATCAAAGCCTGGGAGCTCTGGGTCAACGACAGGAGCAAGCCCTGGCGGGCGACGATTCGCCGGCGCAGGCCGTCCAGGGTCCGCGTCTCGCCCCGCCACAGGCGGCGCAGGAAGCCCGAGGAGTTGAAGGCGCGCACGGTGTCGGCGGCGACGATCGCCGAATCGACCAGCGTCCCGCAGCGCCCGGAAACCGCCGTCAATTGCCGGGTCGGCTGGCGCAACGACAACTGATTGACCATCACCGCAACGAATATCACGCTCAGGAAGCCGACGGCGATGGCTGCCAGCAGGGGGCTGAGCAGGAACAGCGCGCCGACGAAAACCAGGGCGAACGGCACGTCCAGCACGGCGGCGACGTTGGGGGCGTTGTAGGCCGCTTGAACGGTTTCGGCCCCCTTGATCACCTCGCGGCGCAGCCCCGGGGGAAGCATGTCCATGGCCGCCGCCTTGGCCCCGGTCAAGACGTCGAAGGCGCCGCTGGCCTGGGCCTCGTCGAAGCGGGCGTTGACGGCGCCGGCCAGACGCAGCCGCACCTGGCGGAAACCGAACTCGAGGACGATGGCGATGACGACGCCGGCGGTCAGCGTGGCCAACGTCGAATCCACCCCGTAGGCGATGTAGCGGTTGAGCACCTGGATGACGAACATCGGGGTGGCCAGGGCCAGCAGGTTGGCGAACAGCGAGGCGACGATCAACTCGAATGCGATCACGGGCCTCGAGAACAGGCGTGCCAAAAGTTCCTTCATGGGCCGATCATACGGAAAACGTTGGGTATTGGCCAATCCTACCCACCCCGCCGGCCGGCGGCGCATGGGTCGCCAAAGCGACCACTTACGAGCACGGATTATTGGAAAAGCGTGGGATCTTGGAACCTACCCGAGGATGTCCATTTCCAACCTGCCCATCAAGAAGAGAAGGCGGAAGAGCTCGGTATTCATCTGCCATTCTTCAAAGTCGAGCATCGTGCCGGCCGAGCGTAAACCTGTCAGGGCAGAGATGATTTCGATCATCGGAACCCCTTCTTCGATGTCCAGCCGTTCGTTTACCGTCACGAGATCCTTGGCGGTTATGTTTTGATCGATCAGGGTCTTGAGCCTCTCCCTCGAAATCAGCAGGTTTTCCCAGCTGGACTTGATTTGCTCTTCGACCAAATTGCGGGTGTCTTCGTAAACGTTCTCCGTGGAGACCACGGTTTCCTCGGCGGCGCGAAGGGTGTTGACGGCGGTCAAGCCGAGGTTCAGGAAATATGTGAGTTCGACCTTGATCAGCTGTTCTTGCTTGGAGCCGATGGTGCCGGCGACGTCATCCTTGTGTTTGGATTCAGCGACCGCGTTCAGGGTCGGGTAGAACCCGGCCTTGGCGGCCCTCACTCCTTCCCGGTCGACCATCGAGGATAAATTCTTGATCTTGAGCAACGTGAAGTTCTTCATGGCGATGTCGACAGCCTCTTCCATAGTCGGAGGAAGCATGTCGACCGGAAGCCTCAGTGGGACCAGGGATTCGATATCCTCCACCTCCGCCTCATTGCCAAAGAAGTACCGAAACCGGTTGCGTGCCCGTTCCACGAACGCTTCCATCTGGAGGCGATTGGCTTTCTCCAACAAAAAACTGGTTTTGGCTTGTAGCGTCTCTTTCTCTTCGCCACCGCCGCCTTCGAGCTTGATGTCCTCTCTGTCGGCTATCCTCTTGACGTCGGCTACGGCTTTCCGAGCCAAGTCGAGGTTCCTGGTGTCCCTCAGCAGTGTGTAATAGGCAAGGATGCCTTCAAAAAGCAGGCCCTGGCGGGTAAGCGTCAGGGTTGTGCGCGACATTTCATGGGCCAGCTTGGAACTCTGGATGGCGGCGTCGGTGGCGTTGAAGTCCCAAAGAAGCTGGGTCAGCGTAAAGTCGAGTTCACGGGTGGTCAGGTGGGTGTCTTTGGTCATGTTCCCCTTGAGTTGGCGCTCGCCCCCGTAGTTGGCGGTAACGCCCAGGACCGGGAACCAGCTTCCCTGTGAGACCCGGATCCGCTCCCTGGCGGCCGCCATGTCGGCTTCCGCGGACTTGATCTTCTCGTGCTCCTGGGCCAGGACGGACAGGAGATCCTTGAGGCTTTCCGCGGTTGCCGGCGGTCCACTCAAGGCGACGACACCGGCCGCCAAAGCCACGACAATCAGGTTCTGCCTTAACCGCAACGGCATTGAATTTTCTCCCTGAGTTATGCGCCCACGACTCGTCTATGATGGACTTGTACCCTCGCCCGGCAAATATTTCAACGATAATACCCAGGATTCTCTAAGGGAAAGTTACGTCGCTCCGGACCGGCATCATTGCCGGATGTTCATGGAACCCCCTCTCCCCCACCCCGCCGGCAAGGGAAATCAGCCCTCGAGAATCGGCGAGAACAGGCCGGATCCTAAGGGGTTTCCGGCTTCCATTCCATGGCCAGGCGCCGGGCCCTCGACAACTGGTCCGCGGTCATCATCCCAGCCAGATTGTCGCGGCGCTCGCCGGCGCCCTCGACCCCCCCCTTCGCGGCGAGACTCAGCCACATATGGGCCTTTACGGCGTCCCGTGGAGTTCCCATGCCACGGGCATACATGGCACCGAGGCTGTTCTGGGCCTCGGCTATTCCCCGCTCGGCAGCCCGCCGGAACCACTTGAAGGCCTTGTCCTCGTTGCGGGGAACGCCCCGACCCTTGAGGTAGATGTATGCCAGTTTGAACTGGGCTTCGGGATCGCCCAGGCGGGCCGCCTTGCGGTACAGTTTTAACGCCTTGGCCTGGTTCTTCTCGAATGCCAGGCCCGTTTCGAAAAAAGAAGCCAGGGTGACCATCGAGGCGGTATTCATCCCCGTGGCGGCCTTGCCGAACCAGGCCGCCGCCTCGCCGTCGTCCCGGGGCACCCCCCGGCCCGTCTCATAGAGGATGCCGAGAGCGTACTGGGCGCGGGCGTTTCCCCCGTCCGCCGCTATCCGGTAACACCGCGCCGCCTCGGCGTCATCGCGCGCCACGCCCCGGCCCTCTTCATACAAGGCCCCCAGGTCGGCATGTGCGTCGGCATGTCCCTGCTCGGCGGCCCTTCGAAACCATTTGGCGGCCTCGGCGGGATCGGGTTTGGCGCCGAGGCTTGCACTGCCTTTCAGGAACGCGAGGCCGATAACGTGCTGCTCGTGGGGCGTGCCGTCGTCGAATATCTTGTCGTGATCGGCTTGCTGGTACGCCATCACGCGCTGCAGGGCGTCCTGCATGACTCCCCGGGCGCGGAGGTCGTCGACATATTTCCTGAAATGGTCGAGCAGTCTCGGTACCTCGAGTTTGCCTTTCTTCCACAACGCATGGCCCGCTTTATCTTCCTTCCTGAGGTAGCGTCGGAAGAGGATGCAACTGCGCTTTAACTGTTGGCGGAACTTGATCATCTTTGTCGCACGCCTATCGACCCCGAAGTCCTGGTTGGACTTTTCCTCGTAGAGCCGGGCTTCGCATTCCAGGTCGCCGCGGCGCATGATGCCCATACGGTCCTCAAGGTGCTGGACTCCATGGCCCACCAACTCGTGGACAAGGACAGCGGCCAGTTCCTTCAGCGGTCGCTTGATGGCGTGGCGGCCGATCAGCACGTTGAAGGTCGTTTCGGACTCGTCGATCTCGTCCGGCCCGAAATAGTTGGGGCTGAATATCGCGAAAAGGAGGGAGACGATTCCTTTTCCTTCTGGAATACTTGGATCGTAGATGAGAAAGACGGCGCCGTTTTTTTTCAGGGTTTCGATTTGCGCGGCGCTGTACGGCGATTCCTTTTTGATCAGATCGATCGCCTCGATGATCGTATTCATTCCCTCGCGCTGTCCGACGATGCGAACCGGGAAAGTTTTCCCCTCGGGCGGAGACAGCGCGAACAGGCCGATGTCGTCATATTCCCCGACCAGCATATCTCCCTGAGCGGGCACCGCCATGGGCCACAAAGCCAGGCCCAATAACAACACCCGCGGCCATTTACACTGGAACGGTGTCATCGCCTTGTCTCCCCCTGGGGCGCATCGTTGGCATACTTTGACGAGAGGCTCCCTTATACCATTACACGCCAATCGCCGTCATTGACTTCCTCTTTTTCGAAGCCGGGGGTATCCTGCCCGGGTCATCGTCCCTGGCCGAGGTCTTCAATGCGCCGTCGAGCGATCCATACCATTTCCAGACAAGTGTCTTGAGCCCGACCGAGTCTCGAGAGGCCGCCCTGGAGGCGATGCCCGCGGTCCGGCGTTGGCGGTCGCTGAGCGCGGTCATCGCCAGTTCCACCGTCGGCGGCCTGACCTTCGGCATGTCGATGCCGCTGCTGTCCCTGCTGCTGGAGCGCGACGGGGTGGCGTCGACCTGGATCGGGGTCAACGCGGCGGCCGCCTCGCTGGCCGTCGTCATCGTCGGCCCCTTCGTGCCCCGGGTGGTGGATGCCTTCGGCGTCCTGCGCTCCATGATCGTCTCCATAGCCCTGTGCGTCGCCATTTTCCTGCTCCTTCCGCTGTGGACCGGGGCGGGGCCGTGGTTCGTCCTGCGTTTCCTGCTGGGATGCTTCGCCGCCATCACCTGGATCGTCGGCGAGACCTGGGTCATCACCATGACCACCAAGGCCAACCGGGGAAAGATCATCGCCGTCTACATCCTCATGTGGACGATCGGCGCCGCCTGCGGGCCACTGTTGATCAACCTGGTCGGTATCGAGGGGTGGGCGCCGTTCCTGGTCGCCGCCTCGATATTGGCGTTGTCCGCGGCGCCCCTGGCGTTTGCCCGCGGCGCCGCCCCGCGCCTGCCGCCCCGCCTGCCGGCGGCGTTCGCCACCGCCTTTGGCGCGGCGCCGTTGGTCCTCGCCGCCGCCGCCCTGTCGGGAGTCAACTTCGCGGCCCTGATGTCGCTGCTGCCGATCTACGGACTCGGCAAGGCGCTCGATCAGGACTCGGCGATATTGCTGTTGACCATGTTCATCGTCGGCAACGTGGTCCTGCAACTTCCCATCGGCTGGCTGGCCGATCACACCGACACGCGTCGGCTGCTGATCGTCTTCACCGTCATCTCGCTGGTCGCCCCCCTGCTGCTTCCCATGTATCTGTCGAACGGCGTCGTGCTGTGGACCCTGTTGATACTGTGGGGCGGTGCCTGCGCGGGCATCTACACCCTGGGCATGGTGATGCTGGGAGAACGCTTCGATCCGGCGGCGCTGGCCGGCGCCACCGCCGCCTTCGTCGCCGTCTTCGAGGCCGGCAGCGTGCTGGGGCCGATCCTCGGCGGCGGCGCCATGGACGCCCTGGGACCGGACGGGCTGATGGCGCTGATGGCCGCCGCCGCCGGCGTTTTTCTACTGCTGGCGGCGGTCCGGACTGTGGTCTACAAGAGGACGCCATGAACATCGGTTCGCTGCTGTCCCGTCACGCCCGCTACCGTCCCCATCACCTGTGCCTGGTGGTCGGCGAGGAACGGCTGACCTACCGCCGCTTCAACGCCGTCGTCAACCGGCTGGCCAACGCCCTGCTGGCGGCCGGGATGAAGAAGGGCGACAAGGTCGCCACCGTGCTTCCCAACTGCCTCGAGCTGATGACCATGTACTGGGCGGCGGCCAAGACCGGGATCGTCATCGTGCCGTCGAGCACCCTGCTCCAGGAGGCCGGGTTGGCCACCCTGCTGGATGATTCCGACAGCGCGCTGGTGATCGCCGACGCCGCCTTCGCCGACACGCTTTGTTCGATCCGCGGCAAGCTGGGGGGGATCGCCGCCGACCGCTACGTGCTGGTCGGCGCGGGCGCGGCGGGTCGTCGGGGCTTCCGGACCTACGACGAGCTGGTGGCCGGGGCCGGCGACGGCGAGCCGCCCGACGTCGGGCTGTCCGACGACGACGTCTACAACATCATGTACACCAGCGGCACCACCGGCGCCCCCAAGGGGATCGTCCATACCCACTACGTGCGCTTCATGTACTGCACCATCTTCTCGGCCGCCTTCCGGATGACCCCCGAAAGCGTGGTCCTGCACGCCGGCGCCATCGTCTTCAACGGGGCGATGCTGGACATGATGCCGTGGATGCACGTCGGGGGCACCTACATCCTGCACACCGCCTTCGATCCCGGCGCGGTGATCCGGGGCATCGCCGCCGAGAAGGCCACCCATATCATGATGGTGCCGGCGCAGATCATCGCCCTGCTGGAGCATCCCGAGTTCAACCCCGCGGCGCTGTCTTCGCTGGAGATGATCCTGTCGGCCGGGGCGCCGCTGCTGCTCGAACACAAGCAGCGCCTGAACGCCGCCCTGCCCAACCGGTTCTACGAGCTCTACGGCCTGACCGAGGGCTTCGTCACCGTGCTGGATCGCGACGACGCGGTCCGCAAGGCGGGCTCGGTGGGGGTGCCCCCGGCCTTCGTCGAGATGCGGATCCTCGATCCCGACGGCAACGAACTGCCGCCCGGCGAGGTCGGCGAGATCTGCGGCCGCGGGCCGTTCCTGATGCCCGCCTACTACAATCGCCCGGACCTCACAGAGAAGGCGGTGGTCGACGGCTGGCTGCATACCGGTGACGCCGGCTACGTGGACCAGGACGGCTTCCTGTTCCTGGTCGACCGGATCAAGGACATGATCATCTCGGGCGGGGTCAACGTCTATCCCAAGGACATCGAGGAGGTCGTCGCCCGGCACCCGGCGGTGTCCGAGGTCGCCGTCTTCGGGGTCGCCGACGACAAATGGGGCGAGGTCCCGGTGGCGGCGGTGATCGAGCGCCCGGGCGAGACTGTCGAGCCGACCGATCTGATCGCCTGGACCAACGCCAGGGTCGACGCCAAGTTCCAGCGCATCAGCGACGTCATGGTGATGGAGGCCTTCCCCCGCAATGTCGCCGCCAAGACCCTCAAGCGCGAGATCCGCGAACAATACCTAGCCAAGAATTAGTCCGCAGAAAGAATGGTGACAGTATATAGTTTTTAGGCGGGAGAAAATGGCAACTGGAGAAAGAATGGTGACTGGAGAAAGAATGGTGACTGTATATAGTTTTGTCCTAAAAACTATATACAGTCACCATTCTTTCTCCAGTCACCATTCTTTCTCCAGTTGCCATTTTCTCCCGCCTAAAAACTATATACTGTCACCATTCTTTCTGCGGACTAATTCTCCTCGATCGGTTCGCCGCCCAGGGCGCGGATCGCCTGGCGCAGGTCGTCGGCCGCCGCTTCGATGGGGCCGGCGTCGGGGCATCTGAGGACGATGCTGGTTCCCAGCTTGAAGTCGCGCACGAAGGGGTAGCTGCCGATCTCGAGGTCCGCGTAACGGTCCTGGATGCGGCCCAGCCGGGCCGCCAGGTCGCCCTCGGGGATGTAGGCCGAAATGGTCGCGGAAAGCACCGGCCGGCCGCCGGCCAGGCGGTCCTTCATGCCCTCGAACTGGGCCTGCATGATCCTCGGCACGCCGGCCAGGACGATGACGTTGGCGATCTGGAAGCCGGGCGCCTTGCTGACCGGGTTGTCGATCAGGCTCGCCCCGGCCGGGATGTCGGCCATGGTCAGGCGGGCCGGGTTGAGGTCCTCGGGCTGGTAATGACGGCGCAGCAGGGCCTCGGCCTCGGGGTTGCGCTCCACCTCGACGCCGAAGGCCTTGGCGATCGAGGCGGTGGTGATGTCGTCGTGGGTCGGGCCGATGCCGCCGGTGGTGAAGACGTAGTCGTAGGCCCGCCGGCAGGCGTTCACCGCGGCGACGATCGCCTTCTGGTCGTCGGCGACGATGCGGGCCTCGGCCAAGCGGATGCCGAGCTCGTTGAGGCGGCGCCCCAGGTAGGCCAGGTTGGCCTCCCGGGTCCGCCCCGACAGGACCTCGTTGCCGATCACGATCAGGCAGGCGGTGACGTCCCGGCTCACCCCAACAGGTCCCTGAGCATGGCGACCAGGGGCACGTCGGCCGGCGGCATCTCGAGCTCGCCCAGCCGCGCCGGGCGGCGCCACGTCACCTCCTGGCCCTCGAGCGGCCTCACCGTCCCCTTCCACACCCGGCACACGTAGAGCGGCATCATCAGGTGGAAGTCGTGGTAGCTGTGCGAGGCGAAGGTCAACGGCGCCAGGCAGCTCTCGGTGATGTCGATGGCCAGCTCTTCCTTGAGCTCGCGGACCAGGGCGGCCTCCGGGACCTCGCCGGGGCGGACCTTGCCGCCGGGGAACTCCCACAGCCCGGCCAGGTGCTTGCCCTCGGGGCGGCGGACAACCAGCACCCGGTCGTCGGCGTCGAGCAGCGCCACCGCCACCACCAGCACCACCGGCAACGGCCCCTCGGGGCGTTCGACGGCCACCTCCAGGCAGCCGGGATCAGGTCCGGTAATCGGCATTGATTTCGATATAGCCGTGGGTCAGGTCGCAGGTCCACACCCGGGCCCGGCCGGCGCCGATTGAGAGCTCGATCTCGATCTCGATCTCGGTGCCCTCCAGGTGCCTGGCCACCGGGGTTTCGTCGTAGCCGGGGACGGCGGCACCGTCTGCGGCCACCGGGCAGCCGCCGATGGCGATCGACAGCCGCTCCTGCTCGACCCTCTCGCCGGACTTGCCGACGGCCATCACGATGCGGCCCCAGTTGGCGTCGCCCCCGGCGATCGCCGTCTTGACCAGCGGCGAGTTGGCGACGGCGAGCGCGATCCGTCGCGCCGCCCGGTCGTCGGCGGCGCCGCCGACGGTGATGGTGATGAACCTCGACGCCCCTTCGCCGTCGCGCGCCACCTGTTGGGCGAGGTCGATCATGACCTCCTCCAGCTTGTCGCGGAGGTCGTCGAGGCGGGGATCGGCGGCCTCGCTCACCGGCCGGTGGTCGGCCTGGCCGGTGGCGAACAGCAACACGGTGTCGCTGGTCGAGGTGTCGCCGTCGACGGTGAGGCAGTTGAAGGAGCGTTCGGCGGCCGGCTCCAGCAGGGCCTGGAGCACGGCGGCCGGGATCGCCGCGTCGGTGAACACGAAGGCCAGCATGGTCGCCATGTCGGGGGCGATCATGCCCGAGCCCTTGGCGATGCCGTTGACGAGGACCGGCGCGCCGTCGATGGCGGCGCTCCGGGTCGCTCCCTTGGCGAAGGTGTCGGTGGTCATGATGGCGCCCACCGCCGCCGGCCAGGCGTCGCCGGCCAAGGCGGCCTCGAGGCCGGGCAGGGCGGCGGTGATCCTGGCGTCGTCCAGCGGTTCGCCGATGACCCCGGTGGAGGCGACGAAGACGGCGTGCGGCCGGCACGGCAACAAATCGGCGGTGGCCTCGACGGTGCGCCGGACGGCCTCGGCCCCGGCGTCGCCGGTGAAGGCGTTGGCGTTGCCCGAGTTGACCACCAGGGCGCGGGCCGCGCCGCCGCGCAACGCCTGGCGCGACCACGCCACCGGCGCCGAGGCGGTGGACGAGCGGGTGAAGACGCCGGCCGCCGTGGTCCCGGGGGCCAGTTCGACCAGCAGCAGGTCGTCGCGGCCGTCGCCGCGCAGGCCGCAGGCGGTGGCGGCCAGGCCGACGCCGGCCACCGGCGGCAGCTCCGGGAAGCTCTCGGGGGCGAGGGGGGAAACCTTGTCCATGACATCTTTAGCCGGTGATCGTCCGGATCTTCGGATCAGACTCCGTTCACTGGTCCAGCGGCGAGCCGTCGGGCTTGAAGCGGACCACGGTGGCGGCCTCGCGCAGTTCCCTCAGGTACTCGGCGCCGATCTGTTGGGAGAGTTCCCCCTCCAGTCTCGGCCTGGCTTCCTCGAAGGAGGGGGCGGCGGCGGCGCGGCGGTCCTCGGTCTTGATCACGTGCCAGCCGAACTGGGTCTGCACGGGGTTCTCCGTGATGGTCCCCGCATCGAGCGCGAAGGCGGCCTCGGTGAAGGCCGGGTCGAGGTCGTCCCGAGCGAAGTAGCCGAGGTCGCCGCCGTCGACGGACGACGGCCCCGAGGACCGGATCTTGGCCAACTCGGCGAAATCGGCCCCCGTGGCCAGTTCGGCGATGACCTCCCGGGCCTTGGCTTCGCTGTCGACCAGGATATGGCGGGCCCGGACCTCCACCTTGGCGGCGGTCTCCTCGATCAGCGTCCGGTGGCGTTCCCTCAGCGCCTCCTCGGTGACCCGTTCCCCGATGTAGCGGCTCAGCAGCATCCGTTCGAGGATCTGCTCCTCGATCCGCGCCATCAGACTCTTGAACTCCTGGTCCTCGGCAAGTCCCTGCTCGCGAGCCGCCGCCGAGGCCAGCCGGGAATCGACCAGGCTGTTGACCAGCATCCCGAACACCGTCTCCAGGGGAAGGTCCTGTAAACCCTCGGGCAGCCGCCGCTGGGCCTCGATCACGTCGGAGCGCGGGATTTCCATGCCGTTGACGGTGGCGACCACCGGATCGTCGGCCGCCGCCGCGAACGGCAGCGACAGGCACAAGGCAACGGCCAGCCCGGCGGTTTTCAGACGGTGGTGGGGCATCGGCGGGGTTTCCTTGCGCTGGCGATCCGCCCAATCGGCGACGCCAGGGATAAAGCACATCGCCACCCCCGGCACAAGTAGACGTGCCTTCATTGACAGACGTTCGCCGGGACTCTATCTCTTGCTCCAACGACCGGGGGCTGCCCGATTCCAGCTTCCTTTCGGCATTCCCGAGGTATTTTTATGTTCGGCGCCATCGCCAAACGACTGTTCGGCTCCGCCAACGAGCGCTACCTGAAGAGCCTCCACCAGGACGTCGAGGCGATCAACGCCCTCGAGCCCGCCCTCGAGGCGCTGAGCGACGACGAGCTGCGCGCCCGCACCCCGTGGCTGCGCCAGCGCCTGGAAGACGGCGAGACGATGGACGACCTGCTCGTCGAGGCCTTCGCCACCGTGCGGGAGGCCGCCAAGCGGACCCTCGGCCAACGCCACTTCGACGTCCAGTTGATCGGCGGCATCGTGCTCCACCGCGGCATGATCGCCGAGATGAAGACCGGCGAAGGCAAGACCCTGGTCTCGACCCTGGCGATCTACCTCAACTCGATGGCCGGCAAGGGCTCGCACGTGGTCACGGTCAACGACTACCTGGCCCTGCGCGACGCCGAGTGGATGGGGCAGATCTACCATTTCCTGGGGCTCGAGGTGGGCTGCATCGTCCACGGCCTCGACGACGCCGAGCGCCAGAAGGCCTACGCCGCCGACGTCACCTACGGCACCAACAACGAACTGGGCTTCGACTACCTGCGCGACAACATGAAGTTCCAGCTCGAGGACATGGTCCAGCGGCCGTTCTTCTACGCCATCGTGGATGAGGTCGACTGCATCCTGATCGACGAGGCGCGCACCCCGTTGATCATTTCCGGGCCGACCGAGGACAACTCGGAGCTCTACGCCAAGATCGACAAGCTGATCCCCCGCCTCGAACCCGAGGACTACGAGAAGGACGAGAAGGTCCGCGCCGTCACCTTCACCGAGGCCGGCACCGAGAAGATCGAGATGATTTTGCGCGAGGCCGGGCTGCTCGAGGACGGCGGCCTCTACGACATCACCAACGTGGCGCTGGTCCACCACGCCAACCAGGCCCTGCGCGCCCACAAGCTGTTCACCCGCGACATCGACTACATGGTCAAGAACGACAAGGTGGTCATCATCGACGAGTTCACCGGGCGGATGATGGAAGGGCGGCGCTACTCCGAGGGCCTGCACCAGGCGCTGGAGGCCAAGGAAGGGGTGCGCATCGAGAACGAGAACCAGACCCTGGCCTCGATCACCTTCCAGAACTACTTCCGGCTTTATCCCAAGCTGGCCGGGATGACCGGCACGGCGATGACCGAGGCCGGCGAGTTCTCCGAGATCTACGGCCTCGAGGTGATCGACATCCCGACCAACGAGCCCTGCATCCGCGAGGACTTCGACGACGAGGTCTACCGGACCAGCGCCGAGAAGGACCACGCCATCATCGCCCTGATCAAGGACTGCCAGGCGCGCAAGCAGCCGTGCCTGGTCGGCACCGTGTCGATCGAGAAGTCCGAGCACCTCTCGGCCCTGCTCAAGGGCGACAAGATCCCGCACAACGTGCTCAACGCCCGCTACCACGAACAAGAGGCCCACATCATCACCCAGGCCGGGATCTCGGGCACCGTCACCATCGCCACCAACATGGCCGGGCGGGGCACCGACATCCAGCTCGGCGGCAACATCGACATGCGGATCAAGCGGGAGTTGGCCGAAATCACCGACGACGGCGAACGGGCGGCCGGCACCGCGCGCATCATCGCCGAGGTGGAGGCCGACAAGAAGGTGGTGATCGACGCCGGCGGGGTCATCATCATCGGCACCGAACGCCACGAAAGCCGCCGTATCGACAACCAGCTTCGCGGCCGCTCGGGACGCCAGGGCGATCCCGGGGCGTCCAAGTTCTTCCTCTCGCTGGAAGACGACCTGATGCGCATCTTCGGCTCCGAGCGTATCGATTCCATGCTCGGCAAGCTGGGCCTGGAGGATGGCGAGGCGATCATCCACCCGTGGGTCAACAAGGCGCTCGAGAAGGCCCAGCAGAAGGTCGAGGCGCGCAACTTCGAGATCCGCAAGAACCTGCTCAAGTTCGACGACGTGATGAACGACCAGCGCAAGGTGATCTACGACCAGCGCAAGGACCTGATGGCGGCCACCGACGTCTCCGAGGAGATCGTCGAGATGCGCCACAAGGTGATCGAGGACATGGTGGCCAACTGCATCCCCGAGAAGTCCTATCCCGAGCAGTGGAACACCGCCGCCCTCCACGAGGAGGCCTTCCGGATCCTCGGCCACGACCTGCCGATCGCCGAGTGGGCGGCCGAGGAAGGCATCGCCGACGCCGAGATCCGCGAACGCCTGACCGGGATCGCCGACCGGACGATGGCCGAGAAGGCCGCCAACTACGGCCCGGAGGTCATGCGCGGGGTCGAAAAAAGCCTGCTCCTGCAGCTCCTCGACATGCTGTGGAAGGAACACCTGCTGATACTCGACCACCTGCGCCAGGGGATCGGCCTGCGCGCCTACGCCCAGCGCGACCCGCTCAACGAATACAAGCGCGAGTCCTTCAACCTGTTCGAGGCCATGCTCGACCAGTTGCGCGAACGCCTGACCACGGTGCTCGCCTACATGGAACTGCAGATGGCCCCCGAGGGGGCGCTGATGTCCCGGCGCCCCCAACAGAAGATGGAGGAAACCCGCGAGGACCCGGCCTTCGCCGGCGCCGGGGCACCCCCCGGCGGGGACGGCGACGGCCCGCCGCTGGTGGTCACCGTGCGCAAGCGCCGGGCGGCCTCGACCGTCAACCCCATGGACCCCACCACCTGGGGCCGGATCTCGCGCAACGCCCCGTGCCCCTGCCAGTCGGGCAGGAAATACAAACACTGCCACGGCAAGGTGGCATAGGCGGTCAGTCGATCTCGCCTTCCTCGACCACCCAGGGTTCGGCTTTGGCGGCGCGATACCATTCGCCGAGGGCGGGCAGGGACAATACGGCGTCGCAATAGGCCCGGCAGGTGTCGTCCAGGTCGACGGCGAAGGTCTTGAAACGACTCACCACGGGGGCGTACATGGCGTCGGCGTTGGTGAAGGCGCCGAACAGGAAGGGACCGCCCCGGCCGAAGCGGGCCCGGCAGTCGCCCCACATGGCGGCGATGCGCCCGATGTCTTCATCCACCCCCTCTCCCCTTCCCTTGCCGGGCAGCGACTTGCGCAGGTTCATCGGCATGTGGGCGCGGAGCGCCGTGAAACCGGCGTGCATCTCGGCGGCCACCGAACGGGCCACCGCGCGCGCTTCGGCGTCGGGGGGCCACAGGCCGGCCCCGGGGAACGCCTCGGCGAGGTATTCGAGGATGGCCAGGGATTCCCACACGGTACGTGCGCCGTGGCGCAGCACCGGCACCCGGCCCGAGGGCGAGTTGCGGACAATCTCGTCCTTCCAGCCCTCGCCGCACAGCAGGACCAGCTTCTCCTCGAAGGGAATCCCGGCCTGCTTCATGGCCAGCCACGCCCGCAACGACCACGACGAATAGTTCTTGTTGGCGATGACCAGCGTGAAGTCGCTCACGATGTCCCCTACTCCAGGCTCTGCTTGCCCAGCTCGAGGAACTTCTCGCGGCGCCGGGTCTTGAGGACGCCGCCTTCGATGCCGATCAGCTCCTTGAGGGCGCGTTCGAGGGCGTCGCCGACGTCGGCGATGGTCTTGTCGCGCTGGCGGTGGGCGCCGCCCAGGGGCTCGTCGATCACCTGGTCGATGACCCCCAGCGCGTGCAGGTCCTGGGCGGTCAGCTTGAGGGCCTCGGCGGCGATCTCCTTGGCCTTGTCGCCGTCGCGCCACAGGATCGAGGCGCAGCCCTCCGGCGAGATCACCGAGTAGACGGCGTGCTCCAGCATCAGCACCGTGTTGGCGGCGGCCAGCGCTATGGCGCCCCCCGAGCCGCCCTCGCCGACGATCACGCTGACCAGCGGCACCTTGAGGCCGAGGCAGGTCTCGATCGAGCGGGCGATGGCCTCGGCCTGGCCGCGGGCCTCGGCGTCGACCCCGGGATAGGCGCCCGGCGTATCGACCAGGGTGATCACCGGCAGGTGGAAGTGGTCGGCCATTTTCATCAGCCGCTGCGCCTTGCGGTAGCCCTCGGGCCGGGCCATGCCGAAGTTGTGGGCCACCCGGGCCTCGGTGTCGGCGCCCTTCTCGTTGCCGATGACGACCACCGAATAGCCCCGGAAGCGGCCCAGCCCGCCGACGATGGCGCGGTCCTCGGCGAACGCCCGGTCGCCGGCCAGGAGCGTGAAGTCGTCGATCAGGCCGGCGATGTAGTCGACGGCGTGGGGACGGTCGGGGTGGCGGGCGACCTGGATCTTCTGCCACGGGGTCAACCGGGAATAGGTCTGGCGGATCAGCTTGTCCACCTTGACCTGAAGCTTGCCCACCTCCTCGGCGATGTTGACTTCGCCGCCGCTGAGGTGGCGCAGCTCCTCGATCTTGCCCTCCAGCTCGGCGATCGGTTTCTCGAATTCCAGGTAGTTGTGCATGCCAGTTCTCTTAACACAGCCCTCCTGGCAAGGCGACGGTAAAAGGGCGGGTCGCCCGAGGCCCTCGAGAGTGTTATTTTCCGGAATCGGGAGAGGAGACCGACAGCGGATGAGACGCAAACAACACCGGGCGGGGAGCCGCCGACCGCCGATCGTCGATGCCCTGGAGAGCTTCCGGGACGGCGACCTGGCCGGGGCCGAAGCCATCTGCCGGCGAATCCTCGCCAGGCGGCCCGGGGACAGCGACGCCAACCACATCCTGGGCCTGATCGCCCACCATGGGGGCGACCTGGCCGGGGCGCGCGAGTCGATCGGCAAGGCGGTCGCCGCCGCCCCCGGCAACCAGGCCTTCCACTACAACCTCGGCAACGTGCTCCGGGATTCGGGCGACACCGAGGGCGCCGTCGAGGCCTACCGGCGGGCGCTCGATCTCGATCCCGCCCTGGCCGAGGCGGCCGGCAACCTGGCCGCCCTGCTGGAGGACGCCAACCGCCTGGAGGAGGCCAAGACGGCCGCCGCCGTCGGCCTCGCCGCCAATCCCGGCGACCCCCTGCTCAACCTGACCATGGCCAAGCTGGAGCGCCGCCGGGGCGACCCCGGCCGCGCCCTCGACCGGCTGGCCAAGGTCGAGCGGGCATCCCTGGATCCGGTCCTCGGAATGGGCATCGACTTCGAACTGGGCCGCAACCACGACCTGGCCGGCGACGCCCAAAGGGCCTACACCCACTTCGCCGAGGCCAATTCCGTCCACGCCGGCCTGGCCGCCGCCGACGGCTTCGACAAGGAATGCTACCTGGCCGAGATCGACGCCTCGAGCCGCCGCTTCACCGAGGACTGGGTCGCCTCGTGGACCCCGACCCCGCCGCCGCCGCCCGGGGACGCCTGGCCGGCGTTCGTGGTCGGCTTCCCGCGTTCGGGGACGACCCTGCTCGAGCAGATCATCGACGCCCACCCCGGGACCCTGACCCTGTCCGAGAAGCCGGCAGTCGAGGCCATGAAGCGGGCCGTGGCGGCCCTCCCCAAGGGCTATCCCCGGGCCCTGGCCGGGCTCGACCGGGAGCGCATCGACGGCCTGAGGGCGGCCTACCACGAGGCCGCCGGCCGCTTCGTCGAAGGCCACCCCGAGCGGCTGCTGGTCGACAAGCTGCCCCTCAACATGGCCGAGGCCGGGCTCATCGCGCGGGTCTTCCCGGACGCCCGGTTCGTGCTCGCGGTGCGCCATCCGTGCGACGTCTGCCTGAGTTGTTTCATGCAGTCGTTCACCGTCAACGACGCCATGGCCAGCTTCTTCACCGTCGAGGACGCGGCCCGCCTCTACGTCCGGGTGATGGAGCTGTGGCAACGCTACCAACGGGTGCTCGGGCTCGACATCCACACGGTGCGCTACGAGGACCTGATCGACGATTTCCGGGGCGAGAGCGAACGCCTGCTGGAGTTCCTGGGTCTGGAGTGGGACGACGCCGTGCTCGCCTTCGCCGAGAGCGCCAAGGGACGGGGCAGGATCGCGACGCCCAGCTACCACCAGGTCAGCGAACCGCTGTACCGCCGCGCCCGCTACCGCTGGCGGCGCTACGCCGAGCTCTTGAGGCCGGTGATGGCGGAGCTGAGACCCTTCATCGAAGGTTTCGGCTATTCGGCAAGCTGAGCGGACCGCTTACCCCTTGGCGGCGGCGGCGATCTGTTCGGCCTTCTTGACCAGCACCTCGGCCTGCTTGATGGAGGCGATGTCGATCAGCCGGCCGTCCAGCGCCACCGCGCCCTTGCCGTCCTTCTGCGCCTGCTCCATGGCCTCGAGGACGCGTCTCGCCTTGGCCACCTCGTCCTCGGACGGCGTGAACAGCTGGTTGGCGAGGTCGATCTGGCCGGGGTGAATCGCCCACTTGCCCTCGTAGCCGAGCACCGCGGAGCGGTTGGCCTGGGCGCGGAAGCCGGCGGCGTCGGTGAAGTCGCCGAACGGGCCGTCGATCGGGCGCAGGCCGCTGGCCCGGGCGGCGACCACCACCCTGGCCATGGCGTAGTGCCACATGTCGCCCCAGTGGACCTCGCGGCTGCCTTCGCCGTCGGGGTCGGTCAGCACGTGGTAGTCGGGGTTGGGACCGCCGATGTTGGTGGTCTTGGCCTTGGTCGAGGCGGCGTAGTCGGCGACCCCGAAGTGCAGGCTCTCGTTGCGCTCGCTGGCCGCCGCGATCTCGTGGACGTTCTCCATGCCGAGCGCGGTCTCGATGATCAACTCGAAGCCGATGCGCTTCTCAAAGCCCTTGGCGTCCTCGATCTGGGTGAGGAGCATGTCGAGCGCGTAGACGTCGGCGCCGATGCCGACCTTGGGGATCATGATCATGTCCAGCTTGTCGCCGGCCTTCTCGATCACCTCGACCACGTCGCGGTACATGTAGTGGGTGTCCAGGCCGTTGATCCGCACCGACATCGCGTGGCCGCTCCAGTCGATGTCGTTGAGCGCCTCGATGACGTTGTTGCGGGCCTGTTCCTTGTCGTCGGGGGCCACCGCGTCCTCGAGGTCGAGGAACACCACGTCGGCGGTGCTGGCGGCGGCCTTCTCGAAGAACTTCGGGCTCGAGCCCGGAACCGCCAGTTGGGAGCGGTTGAGGCGGGCCTGGCACTGTTCGACGACGGTAAAGCTCATGGCGGTTCCCCCTGTTCCGGATCGCCCGGATGCTATCAAAATATCTCCCCGGCGAACAGCCACGCGAACTTCAGGGAAATGGCTGTTGAAGTCGGGTGAGAACTTAAACTAGTGTCCTGGATCGGCTTGCCTTGGTCGGCGGCCAGAGGAGTAAAATACGATGGCACAACCCGCGAATCCGAACTTCCTGCCGAACTCGGCTGCGGCCAGGGACGTCGCCTACAGCCTGCACCCCAGCACCAACCTCAAGAAGCACCTCGAGACCGGGCCGCTGATCATCACCAGGGGCCAAGGGGTCACCGTCTACGACGACAACGACAAGCCCTATATCGAAGGCTTCGCCGGCCTGTGGTGCGTGTCGCTGGGCTTCTCCGAGGAGCGCCTGATCGAGGCGGCGGTCAAGGAGATGCGCCGCCTGCCCAGCTATCACGGCTTCGGCAGCAAGTCCTCCGACATCGTCATCGACCTCGCCGAGAAGCTGATCGGCCTGGCCCCGGTGCCGATGTCCAAGGTGTTCTTCGCCAACTCGGGTTCCGAGGCCAACGACACCGCGATCAAGACCATCTGGTACTACAACAACGCCATCGGCCGGCCCGAGAAGAAGAAGATCATCTCGCGGATCAAGGGCTACCACGGGATCAACGTGGCCAGCGGCAGCCTCACCGGCCTGCCCGCCTTCCACAAGGACTTCGACCTGCCGATCGCCAACATCATCCACACCGACTGCCCCCACTACTACCGCTTCGCAGAGCCCGGCGAGAGCGAGGAGGACTTCGCCACCCGGTGCGCCGCCAACCTGGAAAAGATGATCGTCGACGAAGGCCCCGAGACCGTCGCCGCCTTCATCGCCGAGCCGGTGATGGGGGCCTGCGGGGTGGTCACGCCGCCGGCCACCTATTTCGACAAGGTCCAGGCGGTGCTCAAGAAGTACGACGTGCTGTTCGTCGCCGACGAGGTGATCTGCGGCTTCGGGCGGACCGGCAACATGTGGGGGTGTCAGACCTACGACCTCAAGCCCGACATCATCACCGTGGCCAAGGCCCTGTCGTCGGGCTACCTGCCGATCTCGGCGATGATGGTCACCGACCAGATCTTCCAGGCGATGGTCGAGAACAGCGGCAAGATCGGCATCTTCGCCCACGGTTACACCTATTCCGGCCATCCGGTGTCCTCGGCGGTGGCGCTCGAAACCCTCAAAATTTACGAGGAACGCGACATCGTCGGCCACGTCCGCTTGGTGGCCCCGAACCTCCAGGACGGCCTGCGCAAGTTCGCCGACCATCCGCTGGTCGGCGAGGCCCGCGGGGTCGGCCTGGTCGGCGCGCTCGAGCTGGTCAAGAACAAGGAGACCAAGGAGAGCTTCGATCCCGGCCAGGGCGTCGGTCCCTATTGCGCCAAGCGCTGCGAGCACCACGGGGTGATCCTCAGGGCGATGGCCGACAACATAGGCTTCACCCCGCCCCTGATCATCACCGCCGAGGAGATCGACGAGATGCTGGCCCGCTTCGGCCGCGCCCTCGACGACACCGAAGCCTGGGTCGCCGAGAACGGCCTCAGGGACTGATCCGGAGCGGGGGTTATTATTGCCCCTCAGTCGCCGGGCGGGCCTGCGGCCCTTGGCTTACGCGACATAAGTCGCGACGCGCGGTCGCGCTTGCCGGCCGGCGCATGTGTCACCACATGCGCCGGCCGGGGGTATTACTTCTTTTCCGCCGACAGCGGGTGGGCGTCACGGACCAGCGCCGTGAGGCCCGCTTTCCGCTGAGTTTCGTCAGCTTCGGGATGGTCAACAGACCAAGCCCTGGTGGGGTGGTGACAGCCGCAGTTGACCCTAACCGGCCCAAGTGATTAGGGATTAACCCAACCGCCAGACACATCGAGGATCGCGCCGGTGACGTAATTGGCTTCGTCCGACAACAGCCACAAGGCAGCGGTTGCGATATCGCGCACCTCGCCTGCCCGTCCAAGCGGCGTTCGCGCGATCACCGAGGCGAGCCAGTCCGGGTGGTCCGTCATCCAGCGCTCGTTCATCTCGGTCATGATGGCGCCAGGCCGAATGCAGTTCACGCGAATGCCCTCTGCGGCCTGCTCCCTGGCGAGCCCGTTGGTCAGGGTGTCGACGGCGGCTTTGGATGCCGCGTAATCCACGTAAGAGCCGGGTCCCCCGTGCTTCGCCGCGGCCGACGAAATGTTCACGATCGCGCCACCCTGGCCGCCAAGGCGCTTGGCCATGCGCTTGACCGCAGCCTGACAGCAGAGGAAGGGGCCGAGCGTGTTCACTTCGAACATGCGCCGCGTGCGCTCCGCGTCCAACTCGTCGACCGGCCCGCTGCTTCCCTCGACCCCGGCATTGTTGACGAGGCCGGTCACCGGGCCGAGTTCCTCGTCCACCCTCTCGAACATAGTTTCGACATCCTGCGGTACTGACACATCTGCCCGCACCGCAATAGCCTGTCCGCCCGCGCCTTCAATTTCAGCGACAACGCCCTGGGCCTCATCGGCCGAGCTGGCATAGTTGACGCAGACTACCCAACCTCGCTGTGCGCCGAGACGGCAAATCTCTGCACCGATCCCTCGGCTGCTGCCGGTCACCACCAACACGCCCATGTCCAGTCTCCCGACGTCTCTGTTCGAGAACTATAGCGTTGAAACTTAGTCTCTTCAGGTTCACGACCCTAAAGCCCAAACTTCCGGAAATGGCTATCAGCAGCGGTTCAGGCCACCACGTCATTACGTCCGCAACCCATACCATAGCTGACGTTCAAGCCCAGTTCGACAGCTTAGGGTCCGACAGCGGACCATCTTCGGCATGACCCTGAACTTCCCTTTATGACCCAAAGCCGCAATGCCAAGGGCCACCGGGTCACTTCGGATGCTTTTTCCCCGTACCGGTCAAGCCGCGATCCGCTTCCATGGCGGCCTCGATATGAACGCAGGAAGCGCTCGCATCACGGAATTCCATAAGTTTCTCGATCGGGAGTTCGACTTCACCAATATCCGATCGATCTTTCAAACGGTCTTTCTGGATTTTGCGCTTCTTGCCCTTCATCGAAACCTCCAGCCCGAAATGATGCGTAAACCCTCATGGTCTTTCCTGAATATAGTGCGCAAGGGGGTCCCCTGCTTGTATGTACGGCTTGTCAAGGCTTTCCTACAGCAAGCCGACGTTCAAGCTTGTTTCGGCAGCTTTAGGATAGTCCGGTTGTGGCTACAAGCCGTCGTCAGAACCGATGCCGTCTGACCGCCGCAATTGGGCGACAAGCCGACATTCCAAGCGCAAGAGCTTGCCTCGCCGCGCTTGGCGCAAACCACTCAAATTCAACTTGCCGTGTCGAAGAGCCATATTAATGTGACCTGTCCCCGTTTTGCCACCCTTTGGTCATTCCGTCGTCCATTCAACCGGACTCCCTAGGTATTTTTTCCGACGACAACGGATGGGCGTCGCGGACCAGCGCCTTGAGGCGCTCGTCCAGCACGTGGGTGTAGATCTGGGTGGTCGAGATGTCGGCGTGGCCCAGCATCCGCTGGAGCGAACGCAAATCCGCGCCGTGGGCCAGCAGGTGGCTGGCGAACGAGTGGCGCAGGACGTGGGGCGAGACCCGGCGCGGATCGATCCCGGCGTCCACCGCCAGTTGCTTGAGCAACTGGCCCAGGCGGGCCCGGGTCAGGTGCCCGTCCCTGGCCCGCGAGGGGAACATCCACGGCGAAGCGCCCCCCGCCCGGCCGGCGGCGAAGGATTCGCGCAGCGGCAGGTACGCCGACAGCGCGGCGACGGCGGGATCGCTCAGCGGCACCATGCGTTCCTTGCCGCCCTTGCCGCGGACGATCATCATCCGGTCGTCGCGCGGCATCGCCGACAGCGGCAGGCCGACCAGTTCCGAGACCCTGAGCCCGGTGGCGTAGAGGACCTCGAGCAGGGCGACCAGCCGCAACCCGGGGACGCCCTCGCGGGCCCGCGCCGCGTCCAACAGCCGTTCCACCTCCCGTTCGTCGAGGTGCTTGGGCAGGGAGCGCCCCCGTCGCGGGCTGTCGACGGCGGCGCAGGGGTCGTCCTCGCGCAGCCCCTCGGCGTAGAGGAAGCGGAAGAACTGGCGCAGGGCCGACAGCCGCCGGGCGCTGGTCCCGGGCGCCATGCCGGCCCCCGACAGGCGGCCCAAATAAGCCCTCACCAGGGCCGTGTCGGCGTTCTCGGGAGGACGTTTGCGGGCCGCCGCGAAGGCCGAGAAATCCTCGAGGTCGCGGCGGTAGGCTTCGATCGTGTTGGCCGCCGAGCCGCGTTCGGCGGCCAGCATCTCGAGGAAGGAGTCGACGCGGCGGGAAGGCGGCGCTTGCGGAATCCGCCGCCGCCTCATAGCCCGGCCGCCATCGCCGCCTCCATCGCCAGGGCCCGGGCCTCGACCTCCATGCCGACCCTGCCAAGGCTGGTCAGGACCCGTTTGAGGACCACCGGATCGGCCTCGCCGGGGCCGCCCTCGCCGAGCGCCAGCAGGGACAGCAGCACGGTCTCGGCGCGCCGTCCGCCGCCCTCGCCGCCGTCACCGGAAGCCAAGGCCAGGCGGCGCCACAACGCCGGGGTGGGCATCGCCACCGTCTTGCGGCCGGGGCCGCCGAGCAGGGCCTCCCACGATTCGGGGGCGATCGGCCAGCCGAGGGTCTCGCCCAGGCTGTAGAGCATGGCGGCGCGTTCGGGCGCCCCGTCGCGCAGTTTGGCGTCCTCCCACCAGGCCGCCAGTTCGGCCGCCCCGTCGCCGTTCCCCTCGCCACCGCCGGCCAGGCGGACCACCGGCTTGAGGGCGACCAGCGCCGTCGCCGACTCGACGTCGAATCGGGCGCTGGCCTTCAGCTGATCGAACCACAACGCGGCGATCTCCAGTTCGCCGCCGATCAACAGGGCGCGCACCGCCTCGGGGGCGAACCACATCAGTTCGGCGGTCGGCGGGATGCGGTTGAGGATCGGCAGGAAGACCCGGACCGTGGAGGCGTAGCGGCCGCCCTCGCGGGCCAGGGACAGGGCCCGGGCGACGGCCTCGGCCTGCGCCGTGGGCACGGTCTGGACCAGCGCCGTGCGGTACAGCAGGGCCCGGCTCAGGGGGCCGCTTTCGGCCTCGGCCCTGGACAGCGGGTTGGCCAGGTCCTGGTCACTGAACGAGACCCCGGTGTAGAGCTGGCGCAGGATGTCGACCGGCAGGGCGCCCGCCGCCTCGGCCCGTTCGGCGGCCTCCAGCCTGAGCCCGACCGGGGCGTAGGGGCTGATGGCGATGGTCCGCAAGACCCCGGGGTTGTCCGACGACAACACATCGGCCGGCAATTTGACCTTGACCACTCGCGCCATCGCCAGGTGAAGCGGGGTCGGATCGGGCAGGCTGTCGATGACCGCCCCGCCCCCGGCGGCCAGCGCCTCGATCAATTGGAAGAACACCGCGTCGTCCTCGCCCATCTCGCGCAGCAGGGCGACGCCGAGCGCCGACTTGGCGTACTGGCCGGCCAGGCTCTGGCAGAAGATGTAGACTTTCTGCCAGTAGGCGCTCGGCAGGACGGTGATCTGGCCGGAGGCCAGGGCGCAGGCGCGGGCGTTGTCGTTGGCCAGCAGGCGGGCATCGGCCTCGACCCTGGCCAGGCTTTCGATGTCCTCGCGGCCCGGGGTCACGCTGAGCAGCCGGTTGACGCCGACCAGGTCGCCCATCGCCGCCAGCAACTCGGCCCGCAGCACCACCAGGCCGCCGCCCGGCGCTTCCCCCCTCGGCGCGGCGGCCGCCGACAGCAGCAGGCGGCGCATCAGGTCGCGCATCGCCGTCGAACCGGTGTTGACCGGCAACCGCGGCAGCAGGGTCTCGACCAGGTTGCGGCTGGTGCCCTCCCACATGGCGTCCCCGAAGCCCCCTTGGGATTCGGACAGGACCCCCACCGCGTCGGGGTCGATGGTCCTCAGCGGATCGACCTGAACCCCTCCCTTGGCCGCGGGCGCCGTATCCGAGGACGGAATCGCCACCGGGGTCACGCCGGCCGGCCACGACGCCGACGGCGCCGTCTCCTCGGGCGCCGGTTCCCCCGACAGCGGCGTGGGCGGCGTCACCGGCTTGAGCAGCAGGGGCGGGATCAGGCGCAGCGGCCCGGTGTCGGGCGAGGACTCCTGGGCCAACCCCTGGCCGGGGGCCGCGGCGGCCCACAGGATCAGCGCCAGAAAGGGTCCGAACGGGCTTCTATTGGGGGAAACGATCATCGGGGATCACTCTTTCGACCTCGGCCGACGGCGCCGGCATGTCCCATGTCGCCAAGAACACCACGGTGCCGACGATCGCCGCCAACACCACCAACAAGACGATTTTGGAAACGTTTATCATTCAGGTCCCTGGCGACGGGGGGGCAGGAGACGTCCCGTCTTGACGACAGCCGTTGGGCATTGTGGTAGGGTCCAAATATGGCAATTTTTCGGCAGTCTATCGGCTTGGCCGGGCGCATTCAACGGCCCCGCGGCGGACGGCGGACGGCGGCGGCCGGCCGATGACCCCTCCCCCGCCCTCCCTGCACGGCAAATCCATCGTCCTGGTCGGCCTGATGGGGGCCGGCAAGACCAGCGTCGGGCGGCGGCTGGCCAGGCATTACGGATTGGAGTTCGTCGACGCCGACGACGAGATCGCCGAGGCCGCCGGAAGCTCGATCGAGGACATCTTCGAGCTCTACGGCGAGGCCGAGTTCCGCGACGGCGAGCTTCGGGTCATCACCCGGCTGCTGGACGTCGGGCCGCGGGTGGTGGCGACCGGCGGCGGCGCCTTCATGAACCCCCGGATCCGGGCCAAGATCCGCGAAACCGGCATCTCCGTGTGGCTGCGCGCCGACCTCGAGGTCCTGGTCCGGCGCACCGGCCGGCGGGGCGGCCGGCCGTTGCTGAAGGACGGCGATCCCCGCCTCATCCTGGCCGAGCTGATCGACCGGCGCTACCCGGTGTACGCCCAGGCCGACCTCGCCGTCGATACCGACGACGAATCCACCGATACCACGGTGGAGCGTATCATCGCCGCCCTGGAGGCCCTCCCGTGAGCCCGCCCATGAGTCCCCCGGCGGCGGACCGCCTGCGCGTCGAGCTGGGCCCGCGGAGCTACGACATCGTGGTCGGCGAGGGCCTGCTGGCCGAGGCCGGGCACCACCTCGCCCCCCTGCTGGCGGGTTCCGGCGCGGTCGTCGTCAGCGACGACAACGTGGCCCCGCTCTACCTGGGCGAGGTCGAGGCGTCCCTCGACGCGGCGGGGGTGGAGCACGCCTCCATCGTCCTTCCCGCCGGCGAGCCGACCAAGGACTTCGACCACCTTCGCGTGCTCACCGACAAGCTGCTGGAGGCGCGGATCGAACGCTCGTCCCTGGTCGTCGCGCTGGGCGGCGGGGTGGTCGGCGACATCGCCGGCTTCGCCGCCGCGATCACCCTGCGCGGGCTGCCCTTGGTCCACCTGCCGACGACCCTGCTGGCCCAGGTCGACAGCGCGGTCGGCGGCAAGACCGGGATCAACGTCCGGGCCGGCAAGAACCTGATCGGCGCCTTCCACCAGCCGCGCCTGGTGCTGTCCGACATCTCCACCCTGGACACCCTGACGCCACGCGACCTGGTGGCCGGCTACGGCGAGGTGGTCAAGTACGGGCTGATCGGCGACGGCGACTTCTTCGCCTGGCTGGAGGCCAACGGGGCGGCGCTGTGCGGCGGCGACACGGCGGCCCGCCGCCACGCCGTGCTGACCAGTTGCGCCGCCAAGGCCGCCATCGTCGCCGCCGACGAGAGGGAATCGGGGGTCCGCGCCCTGCTCAACCTGGGCCACACCTTCGGCCATGCCCTGGAGGCGCGCAGCGGCTATTGCGAAGCCCTGCTGCACGGCGAGGCGGTCGCCATCGGCATGGTGCTGGCCTTCGAACTGTCGGCGCGCATGGGCCTGTGCCCCGGCGGGGACGGCCACCGGGTGCGCCGCCACCTGGCCGCCATCGGCCTTCCCGTGGCGCTGGCCGAAATCGCCGATTCGTCGTGGACCGTCGAATCCCTGATCGACCTCATGGGAGCGGACAAGAAGGTACGCGGCGGCAAGTCCACCTTCGTGCTGGCCCGGGGCATCGGCAAGGCCTTCGTGTGCCGCGACGTCGCCCTCGACGACGTCCGCGCCCTGCTCGACGACGCCCTCGGCGAACAGGAAGAAAATGGTGGCTGAACAGAGAGGCGCCCATGCAATACAAGATCATTCCCGACATCATCGAGGAGCAGTCGGTGTGCCAGCTTCCCGAGATGAGCACGGTCCTGGAGGCATCCAAACAGATGCTCGATTGCAACGTCGCCGCCATCGCCGTCATCGACGAGGACGGCAAGCTCCAGGGGATCGTCACCGAACGCGACCTGACCCGGCGGGTCATGGCCAAGGGCCTGGACCCCAGGAAAACCCAGATCGCCCAGGTCATGACCAGGAATCCCGACACCCTGGCCCCCGGAGACATGGCGGCGGACGCGCTGGAGCTGATGCAGAGCCGCAAATACCGGCACCTGCCGGTGGTCGAGGACGGCCGGGTGCTCGGCATGGTCTCCATCCGCGACCTCTACGCGGCGGTGAAGAAGACCTTGGAGAAGGACATCCGTGAAACCGAGGCCTTCGTCTTCGGCGACCGCTACGGGGTGTGAGGAGACCCCTCGACGTTCGACGGCCAACGGCGGGCGGCCTCCCATCTCCGCCAACCAAGGAATGCCATGCCTCTATCCAAACCCGTCCCCCGCCAGCACATCCACAGCCGCCACCTCCACTGCCGCGGCTACCATAGGGACGACGGCCTGTGGGACATCGAGGCCTTGCTGATCGACACCAAGACCTACTCGTTCGACAACCTCGACCGCGGCGGCGTCAACAGCGGCGAACCCATCCACCAGATGGGGTTCCGCCTGACCATCGACGACGAGATGGTGGTCCGCGATGCCGAAGCCGCCATCGACGCCGCCCCGTTCGGCGTCTGCGCCAAGATCGTCTCCACCTTCGAGGCCCTGAAGGGGCTGCGCATCGCCCCGGGATGGCGCCAGGCGGTCGCTTCGCGGGTCGGCGGCGTCAAGGGTTGCACCCATCTCACCGATCTGCTGGTGGGGCCGCTGACGGTGGTCGCCAACCTGACCGTGCGCGACACCAGGACCCGCCGCCGGGCTCCCGCGGCCGTCGGCGACAAGCCGCCCCACCTCGATACCTGCCACGCCCTGGCCAGCGACAGCCCGGTGGTCAAGCGCGAATGGCCGGACTTCTACGAGGGAGATTGATCCTCTTCCGGGGTCAGGGTCTTGAGCGACAGGGCATGGACGGCCCCCGCCAGTTCCGCGGCCAGCACGCCGTGGACCATCCGCTGGCGTTGGAGGGCGGACTTGCCGGCGAAGGCCGCCGACACCACCTCGACGGCGAAATGGCTCTCGCCTTCGGGGCGGGCGGCGGCGTGGCCGGCGTGGAGATGGGATCGATCGACCACCTCCAGGCGCGAGGGCGACAGCGCCTCGGCCAGCTTGCGTTCCATGTCCTCGGCGATGCCCATGGTCATCGACCCCTTTTCGGAATTGCGCTGGTGGCCTGAATCGGACATATGGATACCATATGTTGGATTCAATCCATTAGATGAGCCAATCGACACAACGCCGGGCCTACCTGTTGCTGGGGGCGGTGATCGTGCTGTGGGGGGCCAACTGGCCGATCATGAAGGTCGGCATCGGCTACATCCCCCCGCTATGGTTCGCCGCCGCCCGGATCCTGCTCGGGGGCGGCTGCCTGTTCTTTCTGCTGGCGGTCCAGGGGCGGCTGCGCCTGCCGGGGCGCGGCGATCTGTGGGTGCTGCTTTCGGTCGGCATCGGCCAGCTGGCCTTCGGCCTGGCGCTGATTCACCTCGCCCTGCAGTTCGTGGACGCCGGGCGATCGGCCATCCTCGCCTACACCACGCCGCTGTGGGTGGCGCCGATGGCGGTGGCCCTGCTCGGCGAACGGCTGGGCGCAGGCAAGCTGGCCGGCCTGGTGCTGGGGCTCGGCGGGGTCGGGGTGCTGTTCAACCCGACCGCCTTCGACTTCTCGAACCCCCAGGCGCTGATCGGCAACGCCATGCTGCTGGCCTCGGCGGTGGTCCTGGCGGCGGTGATCGTCCACATCCGCCGCCGCCGCTGGGCCCTGAGCCCGGTCCAGCTGATGCCCTGGCAGATGCTGCTGGGCGGGGTGCTGCTGGCCGCCGCCGCCGCCTGGCTCGAGGACGCCGCCGAGATTCGCTGGTCGTGGGAACTGGCCGCCGTCCTCGCCTACAACGGGCCGGTGGCCTCCGCCTTCTGCTTCTGGGCCTACGTCACCGTGATGCGCTCCCTGCCGGCGATCAACACCTCGCTGGGCTCGCTGGGGGTGCCGGTGGCCGGGGTGCTGTTCTCGGCCCTGGCCCTGGGCGAGCCGTTGAGCATGACCATAACCGCGGGCCTGGTCCTGATCACCGCCGGCGTCGCCCTGGTCGTCCTGGCCGACTTCCGCCGGGTGCGGCCGAAGCCGGACCCAGCTTGCCAGGGGGGGGCGGAAGGACCATAGTTATCGGCATGCAGGGCAAGGAACACATATGCGAGGTGCCGGTCGCCAAGGCCCCGGAGCAGGGCGTGCGCCTTTGCGAGTGGTCGGAGTGCGGCGAGGAAGGCCTGTACCGGGCGCCCCGCTCGCGTGAAGCCCTGCGCAGCTACCACTGGTTCTGTCTGGTCCACGTCCGCCGCTACAATTTGGCCTGGAACTATTACGCCGGGATGAACGACGCCGAGGTCGAGGCCGACATCCGCAGGGACACGGTGTGGGGCAGGCCGTCGTGGCCGTTGGCCGGCGGGCGGGCCGACTTCGACCGCCTCGACGACGTCTTCGGGATCTTCGAGGGTCCGGGCCACGACCCGTCGTGCCGCCCGACGGTCCCCGGCCGCGCCCCCGGACCCGAGGCCAGGGCGTTGGAGGTCCTCGACCTGCGCCCGCCGCTCACCGTCCAGGCCGTCAAGGCCCGCTACAAGGAACTTGTCAAGCGCCACCACCCCGACGCCAACGGCGGCGACAAGGCCTGCGAGGAGAAGTTCAAGGTGATCAGCCAGGCCTACGAAACCCTGATGGACGGCCTGGCCCCTTGACGCCGACCTCGATTATCCCTTACGAGGCACCTGTTCCAACCACCGGAAAGACCGTTCGATGACCTCGACCGCTCCTCCTGCTTCCACCTCCGGGTTCCCCCTCGACGTCCCGGACCTCTCGATCTCGGTGCGCCAGACCTTCGGCATCGACAGCGACATGAAGGTCCCCGCCTTCTCCGAGAGCGAAGAGCACGTGCCGGACATCGACGGCGCCTACCAGTTCGACCACGACACCTCGCTCGCCATCCTGTCGGGCTTCGCCTACAACCGGCGGGTCATGATCCAGGGCTACCACGGGACCGGCAAGTCGACCCACATCGAGCAGGTCGCCGCAAGGCTCAACTGGCCCTGCATCCGGATCAACCTGGACAGCCACATCAGCCGCATCGACCTGGTCGGCAAGGACGCCATCGTGTTGCGTGACGGCAAGCAGGTCACCGAGTTCCGCGAGGGCATGCTGCCGTGGGCGATCCAGCACCCCATCGCCATGGTGTTCGACGAATACGACGCCGGGCGCCCCGACGTGATGTTCGTGATCCAGCGGGTGCTGGAGGTCGAGGGCAAGCTGACGCTGCTCGACCAGAACCGGGTGATGACCCCGCACCCCTACTTCCGCTTGTTCTCGACCACCAACACCATCGGCCTGGGCGACACCACCGGGCTCTACCACGGCACCCAGCAGATCAACCAGGGCCAGATGGACCGCTGGAACGTGGTGGCGACGCTCAACTACCTGCACCACGACGACGAGGTCAAGATCGTGCTCTCCAAGGTCCCCTCCTACGACACCAAGAAGGGCCGCGAGACCATCGGCACCATGGTCGAAATGGCCGACCTGACCCGCTCCGGCTTCGTCAACGGCGACATCTCGACGGTGATGTCGCCGCGCACGGTCATCAACTGGGCCGAGAACACCGACATCTTCAGGGACAAGGGGTTCGCCTTCCGACTCACCTTCCTCAACAAGTGCGACGAGCTCGAACGCCCGGTGGTCGCCGAGTACTACCAGCGCTGCTTCGGCGAGGAACTGCCCGAATCGGCGAGCCGGGTGACCTCGGCCTGAGATGTCCCTGACGTGAACCCGTCGGAAGCCCCCGCGGATCTGATCAAACGGGTCACCTCGGCGACCCTCAAGGCGGTGTCCGGGCGCCGCGAGGTGAGCGTCGACTTCACCCCCGCCGCCAACGCCGGGCTGAGCGGCCAGGCGGCCCACCTGCCGAGCCCGCCGCCCCAGCCCACCCGGCGCGGGATGCGCCAACTGAGGGGGGCCGCCGATTCCCTGGCCCTGCGCCTGCGCTACCACGACGAAGGCCTGCACCGGCGCCGGGCGCCGACGGGAGGCGAGGCCGGGACGGTGTTCGACGCCGTCGAGCAGGCCCGCGTCGAGGCGTTGGGCTGCCGCCGCATGGCCGGGGTCGCCGACAACCTGAGCGGCCTGCTCGAGGACCGCTGCCAGGGCTACGCCGGAACCAGCGAGCGGGTCTCCGAACAGCTCCCCGAGGCGCTGTCGCTGGTCGTCCGCGAAAGCCTGACCGGGGCCCCGCCGCCCCAGGCCGCCGCCGCCATGGTCGAGCTGTGGCGGCCGTGGTTCGACAAGCGCGTCGGCGCCCAGTTGCAGCGCCTCGGCGAACGCCTCGACGACCAGCAGGGGTTCGCCGAGGTCGCCGCCGAGATGATCCGCATCCTCGACCTGATCGAGGAAGAGGGGCCGCTGGACGAGGATTCGGAGCCCGACCAGCCCGAGGACCAGGACCAGCCCGAGAGCCGCGAGGCCGACTCCGAGGCCGAGGGGTCGATGGCCGGCGAGGACGCCGAGGGCGATTTCGACGACGGCGCCGAGACGGCGCCCGGCGAGGATGACCTGATGATGCCCGGCGACGAGGAGCCGGCCGGCCCCAGGCCCCCCGGGTCGCCGTGGCCCGGCAACGCCCCCCGGGGGCCGGTCTATAACGCCTACAGCCCGAACTTCGACGAGGTGGTGGAGGCCGCCTCGCTGTGCAGTGCCGAGGAACTGGACCGCCTCAGGGCGCAACTGGACCAACAGTTGTCCCACCTCCAAGGCGTGGTGGCGCGGCTCGCCAACCGTCTCCAGCGACGCCTCCTGGCCAAGCAGACCCGATCCTGGGAGTTCGACCAGGAGGAAGGCCTGTTGGACGCCGGCCGGCTGTCGCGCGTCGTCGTCGATCCGGCCCACCCGCTGTCCTACAAGCTGGAGAAGGAGACCGACTTCCGCGACACCGTGGTCAGCCTGCTGATCGACAACTCGGGCTCGATGCGCGGCCGCCCCATAACGGTGGCCGCGATGAGCACCGACATCCTGGCCCGGACCCTGGAAAGGTGCGCGGTCAAGGTCGAGATCCTGGGCTTCACCACCCGCGCCTGGAAGGGCGGGGCGGCGCGCGAGAAGTGGGTCGCCGACGGCAAGCCCAAGAACCCGGGCCGGCTCAACGATCTGCGCCACATCGTCTACAAGGGCGCCGACATGCCGTGGCGCCGCACCCGCAAGAACCTGGGGCTGATGCTGCGCGAGGGCCTGCTCAAGGAGAACATCGACGGCGAGGCCCTGCTGTGGGCCCACAACCGGCTGCTGGCGAGGCCCGAGCAGCGCCGAATCCTGATGGTGATCTCCGACGGCGCGCCGGTCGACGACGCCACCCTGTCGGCCAACCCCGGCAACTACCTGGAGACCCACCTGCGCCAGGTCATCGCGTGGATCGAGGCCCGCTCGCCGGTCGAGCTGACGGCGATCGGCATCGGCCACGACGTAACCCGCTACTACCACCGGGCGGTGACCCTCACGGATGCCGAGGAACTGGGCGGCACCATGATGCAGAACCTGATGGACCTGTTCGACGAAGAAACCCAACCCTCTGGCCACCGCCGCCGGGCGGGCAGGATGTGAAGATAGCCGTTGTCGATTTATAACAATTTTGTTATATTATGGCTTGGGCCGTAGAGACCCTCGACAAACGGGTGGACCGTGAGATCAAAGCTCCGCGATCTGAAGAAGGTCCTTCTCCAGGACCCCGAAACCCGCGCCGAATACGACGCCCGCGCTTCGGAGTATGAACTTGCCGGCACCCTCATCGCGGCCCGCAAGACGGCGGGCCTGACCCAGCAACAGGTGGCGGAACGGATGGGCACTAAACAAGCCGCCGTCGCCCGCATGGAAAGCGGCGCCCAAAAACCAAGCTTCAAAAGCATCGAACGCTACGCCAAAGCCACCGGCCACAAAGCCCACATAACCCTGACCCCGGCGGGCCACGATAACGCATGAGGGGTTTCGGGCGGGGGTCTGTATGGCAAGGAACTTGAGTTCCGATGCGCTGCTCAGGCAACATCTACTCCAGCTACGGCTATTTGGCCCACAGCAAACATTCCGTTGAAAAAGTGTTTTGATGGATTGCCTATTGATGGTTATGATCGATGTCATACTCATCTAGCTCTGCGTGGATTGATCCATTACTTTCCAAGAACTGCAAAGGTTCAACCAGCATTCCCCGTCGCTTTGCAGCCTTTTTGAAGAGTCTCCGAATAAAGATCCTCCGAGCTATGTGTATTTTAGCAGCATCAAAAATCCGGTCTTCAAGAAATGTTACATTTGCATCTAACATTTTTGAAAAAACCGGGTCTCCAGTAACGGCGGAGATAATGTCTTTGTCCTTTGTCCACTTTCGCCTTACTGCTTCGTAATACGGAAGCCAATTTTCACTGTAGACGCCAGTTTTTTTGAATTCTGATCGCCATCCCCATTTTGAAAGTGAAACCGATAATAGACCGCGCTCCCGGAGCATACCGAGCATTGCAAAGACAACTGAATTTGGCCTTTTATCGAAAGGAGGCAATTCTATTTCGTCAAAGCTAATCCGTAAAACAGCTCCTGTGAGCAGGCACCATGTTATTTCGCTATCATGGGCATGTTGTATGTTAGTTCTGATTGTTGTTTTCACCCAAGTTACTACCCTCTTTCTAATATCCTGATCACCACATATCGACTGGTGATTAATTAGAAACGCTGCTACATGATGCATGCATGACGGGAAATCCCGCGCTAACCGGAACATTGCTTCAAGAACCAGCTCATAGTTCTCTTGAAAAATATTGAGCCGCGATAGGCGTCGACATGCCCAACTCGCTGGTGCGCCTGTTTCAGCTTCTGTACAGAAATGCAAGGTGTGATCAACAAAACGGTATATATCACTCGCTTGCTTAGCTTGATATTTGCTAGAAAGAACGACTGAATCGAAGTCAAGTTTCCATTTTTCCTTAGCTAACGAACGAGATTTAGAAACAAACGTCTTTTTTTCATTCAGTTGCAGATTGAACTTCCACAAGGCAGCACGTAAGGCACCAAGCGCCGCTTCCGCCGTATTCACGTCATCAAACCCAATCACGTAATCGTCTAAGAGACGGAACGCGGGGCTACCGCGAATCAAAGATGAAAGATTCTTGTCAGCTTCTACACCTGCCAAAAGAACTTCCGCGATGATCCGCGATGTATCGGGGCCAACGGGAATTCCGAAAGTTTCTCTCGACTGACATAGCTGAAGAGCCTTATCAAGATCATTGGACCAATGATTGTTTAACTTGCTTCGATTTTTTTCAATCCATTCTTTAACATTTTCCTTCCCAAGAACCGCCCACGGTATCGAGTGCGTATAAATCGTGTAAAAGAATCGAGAAATATCTGCTTGCAACACGTATGGACATTTCGAGTAAAGACTTGCAGCTAGTACGTCTTTCTTACGAAAATCTAACCCTTCAAACGCCTTTTGTTTTTTTGGATCCTCGCTTGTGCGATAAAGCGATTTACCTCCTTCCCTTATGATTTTTTTTATTTTGGAACGATTTTTTGTTATCAGAAGTGATAAATTCAATTGTGCGAGGGGATGTACCAAGGCAAGATTTCGACGTCCACTAACAGTTCGAGGGAATGTAAATGTTTCGTAATTTGTCGATCCCTTAATTAGGTCTTTCTGTAATTGTTTCAAAAAATTATATTCGGTATCGCAAAAAGCAGAAAAATATTTTGCTGTTACTACTGGCGGGATTTCCATCGGAAGGTAGGCCGTACGAATGAGCGCGGCCAAGAATTCGCGCTGTCTAGATGGTCGTGATGGTGATTTCATTGGGTTGTCCAATCGTTAAAGAATCGCGTGGATAAAAAATTGCACCTGTACTTTACGCTGATAGGAATAATTGTCGATAGCATAGGTTATCGGCCAGCCAAGAAATACTACCCCTCCCTCCCCCTCACCGCCAAGTCTCCGCAGACGAAAAACCGGCGCGCCCCTGATGGACGCGCCGGTTTGTTCCGACTTCGAGGTTCCGAGAGTTCCGGGGACATGACACTTAATTCCGACAATTGAATTACCAATAATCACCCATGACAATCGCTCCCGCTCCACCTCATCCCGTAACCTCTGAAATTCCATTCGATTCTTCGCGGAGCCTTATCTTTGCTTATCCGCGTTCATCCGTGTCCATCCGCCCTGCGGCCCAAAGCCTCCGGGCGACGGGCCGTGTCCATCCGTGTCTCCCCTCCCCCCCCTCACCGCCAGTACCCGGGACGGGGCGGTTCTTCGCCTTCCTGGGCGGCTTCCGGGCTGATCAGGGTGACTTGGTTGTCGGTGGGCTCGATCCTGAACAGGTCGCGGCCTAGTTGGCGGGACGATTCGATGGGGTTGGAGGGGTCGTCGCGGACTTCGCCGCGTTTGTCGCCGATGCCGGTCACCATGCCGACCAGCGAATGGTCGAGGTAGCGGCACAGCTCGGCCATCTGCTGGACGATCCCGAGGCGCACCGAGAAGGCGTAATCCTCGGCGCTCAGCAGCAGCGCCGCCCGCTTGCCGGTCAGCCTTCGGGCATTCTCCGCCGCCCCGGGATGGTTGCCCGAAACGTAACAGTAGTAGCGGTCGATGAAGCTTTTGAGGGGGCCCGAAATCCCGTACCACCAGATCGGCGTCGCGTAGACGATGGCATCGGCCGGCAGCACCTTGTCGAGGAACAACCCGGCGTAGCCGTCGTCGATCGTACACCGGTCCTCGGCGTCGCGGCACTTGGTGCAGTCGCGCAGGTGGCCGTCCATGTGGTCGGCCAGGTCGACCAGTTCGGCCGCCGCCCCGGCTTCCGCCGCCCCCTCGATCAGGGCCTCGGCGAGGAGCCGCGAGTTGCCGTCGCGGCGCGGGCTGGAGCTTACCGCCAGCACCCGGGGCGGGTCGTTGCGGGGTTCGTATTTACGGTTGTCCTCGCTCATGGTGTTTTCCTTTCAAAATCTCAAAAGAAACCGGCGCGTTCATCATACCAGCCAGCGCATGTGGTTACACATGCGCTGGCTGGCAAGCGCGACCGCGCGTCGCCGCTTATGCGGCGAGCCAAGGGCCATGTCGGGTTAGTGTTGCTCCGCTTCGCTCCGCGAGCCCCTCAGTCGCCGGGCGGGCCGGTGGCCCTTGGCTACGGGCCTACGGCCCGACGCGCTGGCGCGCTTTTCGACATGGCATGATGCCATGTCGAATCGATAAACAATCGACGAATGTGCAGGAGGCCAGCCTGGCCCTATCAAGCCTGTCTCCAAACCGGCATGGCCCCCGGCCATGCCGGCAAGCGCGACCGCGCGTCGCGACTTATGTCGCGAGCCAAGGGCCACCGGCCCGCCCGGCGCCTGAGGGGCAGCGTAACGAGGCGTCTACGCCGCAGGGCGCATGGCGCTTTCCGGGAGCAGGATGTTGAACTGCTTGCGGACTTCGGCGTCGATCTCAGGAGGGATCACGGTTGGCCAGTGCTCGGTCAGGATCTTGCGGGCGTAGTCGCGCGCCGCCTCGCGGACGTCCTTGGCCCCGGCCGCCGTCCACACCTCGCGGTTGTTGCGGTCCATGACCTCGGGATAGAGGTATTCGGTGTGCATCTTCGACAGCGTCTGGGGATGGCCCAGGTAGTGGCCGTCGCCCCTGCACACCTGGTCGATGACGTCGACGCACAGCGATTCCTCGGAAACCTCGACGCCGCGCACCATGCGCATGATCTGGCCGTTGATGTCGTTGTCGATCACGTACTGCTCGTAGGCCACCGCCAGCATGCTTTCGAGGAAGCCGGCCGAGTGGTGGATGTAGTTGGTGCCGGCCAGCGCCGCCGCCAGGCCGGTGATCGCCTTCTCAGAGGCCGCCTGGGCGTCGGGGACCTTGGAATCGGTGATCCCGGTGGAGTTGTAGACCGGCAGGTTCAGGCGCTGGCCGATCTGGGCGCACGCCGCGTTCATCACCGCCGCCTCGGCCGAACCGCCGGTGTAGGAGCCGGTGCGCAGGTCGGCCTGGGCCGGCACGCAGCCCAGGATCACCGGATGGCCGGGGTTGAGCAGGTTGACGTAGACGATGCCGGAAAGCTCCTCGGCGAAGATCTGGACCAGGGTCCCGGCCAGGGTCACCGGCGAGGTGGCGCCGGACTGGGGGGCCGAGGACAGTACCACCGGCAGGCCCGAGGCGATGATGGCGTCCAGCACCTCGAGGGTCTCGAAGGCGTAGCGCAGCGGGCTGACCGTCCAGCAGTTGACATAGGAGATGGTCGGCCGGGCGTCGAGGGACTCCTTGCCCCCGGCCATGATCTCCGCCATCCGGCGCTGTTCGGGCACGTTCTCGGGCATGTAGGCGTTGGCCATCACGTGCTTGGGGGTCGCCGCCATGCAGGCGTAGTACTGGTTGATGTCCAGGTCCGCCGACGGGATGTCGCGGCTGACCACCGGGCGCATGTAGAAGTGGATGTTGTCGAGCCTGTCGACCAGGCGGCCGATGTTGTAGTTGTCGAGCAGCACGGTCTCGCGGTAGTTGCCCTCGAGATCGAGGATGTTGACCGCCGAGCCGCCGGTCCCCATGAACACCTTGGTGCCGCCGATCATCAGGTCGTGGTCCGGGGTGCGGCCGGCCAGCAGCACCTGGTTGGCCGCCTTGGCGACCCCCTCCTCGACGGTCTTGTGGTCGATGTAGACGCGGTTGGCGTCGGCGTCGATGCGGCATCCCGCCTTGCGGAAGACCTCCCGGCACGGGCTGTCCATGACTTCGATGCCGGTCCTCTCCAGCACCGTCTTGGCGGCGTCGATGATCTTCTCGACGTCGCCGTCGGACAGCGGCTTGTACTGGCCGCCGATCAGGCCTCCGGGGGCGACGGGGGCGGCTTTGGGTTTGCTGGCTTCGCCGCTGCCGCGGCGGCGTCGTTGGGCACGAGGCATGTCAACACCGGTGTCTGTTTCAAGGGGGGAATATCACTACATGGATTATGGGGATTTTTTTTGCCAAGGGCGACACTGAATTCTCCCTGGGCGCAGTCTCCCCCGGCCCTCCCCTCACGAGGTATCGCCTTCCAGAGCCCCCCCCGAGGTGCCCGGGAAGCGGCGCAGGTCGTCGCCAATGGCGTAGTAGTCGGGAACGTCAACGGCGTAGATGTGGCCGATGGTGCGAAGGCCGCTGGGCTGGTCGATGGAGCCGGCGGCGATGCTGATCGAGCCGCTGCCCTCCTTCCTCCAGAACAGGCTGGCCCCGCACTCGGCACAGAACCCGCGCCGTCCCGCCTCCGAGGAGGCGTACCACCTGAGCCCCCGTTCCTCGATAAAGGTCACGGCGTCGATGGCGGCGGCGGCGTAGGCGGCGAAGTTGCCGTGGGTGCGTTGGCACTGGGAGCAGTGGCAGTTGATCACGTTGCGCAGCGGCCCGCCCTGCACCCGGTAGCGCACCGCGCCGCACAGGCAGCCTCCGGTGGCGCGAACCTCCTGAGGGTCATGAGTCATGTTCGTTCTCTCATCCATCCCCGATGTCGTCGCCGAGGGTGCGCAGGAACCCGGCGGCCTCGTTGGCCTGGACCACGGCGGCGCGGATCAGGCCGTCGAAATGGCGGGTCAACACCCGGATGTGCTCGGCGGTGTTGAACACGAAGTACATCTGGCCGACGTAGAGCGCCGCGCGCAACGGCCCGAAGATCGTATAGGGCACCGAATAGTGGCTCAGTTCGTCGTAAAAGAACAGGCGCAGCGAGGGATACAGTTCCTCGCCGAGGGCGATCATCCGTTCCACCTGCTCCAGCCGCGCCGCCGGCGGCAGGCCCCGCCACACCCCCTCGCCGCGGGCGAAGGAGGCCATCCCCTGGACCGTCATGCAGATCTCGACGTCGGTTTCAGGCTGCCGGATGTAGGCCAGCCGGTGGCGGCCGTCGCCGATCGCCTGGTCCGCCGTGCGGGCGACGAAACCCCGGAACTCGTGGCGGGTCACCCGGTCGGTCTTGAACGGGTCGGGCAGGGTCGTCGGCACGTGCCGGATCTTGTAGCCGGCGGCCTCCTGGTACCAGCGGTCAAGCCCCTCGTCGTCGATGGTCCCGGCGCTGGGCGTGAACTGCATCGATTCGAGAAGGATGTCGGCGCTCAGCCGGTCCTCCCGGCTCAGCCCCAGCAGCCAGTCGAGACTGACTCCCAGCGCGGTGGCGATGGCCGCCACCGTGTCCGAACGCGGCAGGCGGCCGGTGTCCCCGGACAACAGCTGGGACAGGGTCGAGCGGTCGATGCCGGTCCGCCTCGCCAGGGTCGAGCGGTTGAGCCCCGAACGGGCCATCGCCTCTCCCAGCCGGCTCCGGAACCGGCGCGCCATATCGCGGCGATCCATGGCCGCCTCCCGCTGTTCATGGGACGCTCTGCCTGTTGTTTATTATCTACATTAAGTGACTTTTGTCACCACATTTGATCAATAGTGCGCATTCCCACGTTGCCCAAACAAGGCCGCCGCGCCACCCTGTCGAAATCTGGGCGAGCCGGAAATCGATACCGTGAACGTGATCAAGAACAAGGCGCCCCCCGGGGCGCCGCCGGGCGAGGTCGGGCGGCCGGTGAGGCGCACCGACGCCCCGGCCAAGGCGGCCGGCGCCACCCGCTATGCCGGCGACTTCGCGATGCCCGGCATGCTGCACGCCCGCGTCCTGCGCTCGCCGGTCGCCGCCGGCCGGCTGCGGGGCATCGACGCCGGCGCCGCCCGCGCCCTGCCCGGCGTCGCCTGCGTGCTGAGCGCCAAGGACATCCCCGGCGCCGGCGCCGTCTGCGGGCGGCCGGTGCTGGCCGCCGGCTCCATCCGTCATTACGGCGAGCCGATCGCCCTGATCGCCGCCCGGAGCCCGGCCATCGCCGAATTGGCGATGGCCATGATGGTCCTCGACATCGAGGAAACCGCCGCCGTCTTCGACCCCTCGGCGGCGCTGGCCCCGGGCGCCCCCGGGGTTCACGGCGAGGGCAACGTCTCGGCCCGCCACCGCATCCGCAAGGGCGACCTCGAGGCCGGCTTCGCCGCCGCCGAGATGGTGGTCGAGCGGACCTACCGGGTCGGTCGCATGGAGCACGCCTTCCTCGAACCCGAGGCGGGGATCGCCTGGCTCGACGAGGACGGCGTCCTCACCATCCGCGTCGGCACCCAGATGACCGACCACTACCGGGCGGTGGCCGAGGTGCTGGCGCTGCCCCCGGACAAGGTCCGGGTGCTGGGCATGTTCACCGGCGGCGCCTTCGGCGGCAAGGAGAGCGTCACCATCGAGGCCTTCCTCGGCCTGCTGGCCCAGGCGACCGGACGGCCGGTCCGCCTGGCCTGCGCCCGCGAGGAGTCGTTCCTCACCCACGGCCAGCGCCACGCCATGTCGATGACCTACAGGAGCGGAATCACCCGGGACGGCAGGATCACCGCCCATGAGGTCGACATCGTCGCCGACGGCGGCGCCCACCCGGCGGTCAACCGGTTCGCGCTGTTCCATGCCGGCAACGCGGCGGCCGGCCCCTACCGGATCGACGCCATCCACGTCGACGCCGTGGCGGCGGCGACCAACACCCCGCCGGCCGAGGCCCTGAGAAGCTTCGGCGCCGGCCTGGCCTGCGTCGCCTACGAGGCCCAGATGGACGAGATCGCCAAGGCCCTGGGGATGAGTCCGCTGGAGGTGCGGCGCCGCAACTTCCTGGCACGCAACCAAACCACGGCCACCGGCCAGGCCGTGGAGAGCGCGGTATGGACCGGGCGCTGCATGGATCGGGCATGGCGGGCGTTGGGCGACAGGACCCCGGACGCGCCTCCCCTCAGGATCGGCCGCGGAATCGCCTGCTACCAGCAGTTCTACGGCCGCATCGCCACCAACCCGGAGTCCGCCGAGGCCGCGGTGGCGATCGAGGCCGACGGTTCGGTGACCGTGCGCACGTGCGTCCCCGACATCGGCGGCGGCCAGGTCTCGGCGCTGTGCCAGATCGCCGCCGAGGTGCTCGGCGTGGCCCTCGGGCGGGTGCGCATCGAACACACCGATTCAGCCGCCCTGCCGGCGGCCGGGGCGACCGGGGTCAGCGCCCAGCTCTACATGTCGGGCAACGCCGTCAAGATGGCGGCGGAGCGCCTGCTTGCGCGGGCCGATCCCGAGGCCCCGGGGTCGGCGAGCGCCGTCTACCGGGCCCCCGTCGGCGCCATCGACCCCGACACCGGCCAGGGCTTCGCCTATCCCGACTTCACCTACGGCGCCCACGCCGTCGAGTTGGCGGTGGACGTCGAGACCGGCGAGGTGGCGGTGCTCAAGAGCGTCGGTTGCCACGACGTCGGGCGGGCCGTCAACCCGGCCGCCGTCGCCGGCCAGATCGAGGGCGGCGCGGTGATGGGGCTGGGCTGCGCGCTGAGCGAGGAGTTCAAGCTCCAGCGGGGACGGCCGGCCACGCCGTCGCTGGGCGAATACCTGATCCCCACCGCCATCGACGTCCCGGGGACCAACCAGGCGATCATCCTCGAATCGGCCAGCGGGCTGGGACCCTTCGGGGCCAAGGGAATCGCCGAGGCCGCCTTCACCCCGGTCGCCCCGGCGATCGCCAACGCCGTCGCCGAGGCCATCGGGGTTCGCATCTTCGAGCTGCCGATCACCCCCGAGAAGATCGTCAAGGCGCTGCGGGGCTAGTGCATTTCAAGATTGATCGGACCCGCTGGCATCCTTCGACACGCGAGCTACGCTCGCTGCTCAGGATGAGGATTTTAATGACACCTCATCCTGAGCAGCCGCGAAGCGGCGTGTCGAAGGATGGATCGAATGAAGCGAATCAATCCGGACCTGGGTTAGGCGCCGTGGATTTCCCGGCGGCGGCGCTCGATGAAGGCCCGGAGTTCCTCGTCGACGGCGGGATCGAGCGCCGGCGCCCGGTAGTCCTCGAGCAGCCGCTTGACCAGGAGGTTGGCGTTCTCCGCCGTGCTCCGGGCGCCGTCGTCGCGCCAGCTTTCGAAGTCCCGCCAGTCCCACAGCATGGGCCGGTGGAAGGCGTTCCGGTAGCGCTCCAGCGTGTGGGGCGTCGCCAGGTGGTTGCCGCCCGGTCCCTGCCGGACCATGGAGTCCATGGCCAGGGTCGCCTCGTCGACGGTGATCGGCTCGAGAAAATCGGCGATCATCCCCAGCGCCTCGGCGTCGATCACCACCTTCTCGAAGCTGGACGACAGGCTGCTCTCGATCCACCCCGCGGCGTGCAGGATCATGTTGGCGTGGCCCATCACCGCCCCCCACAGGGCGAACATGGATTCGTAACCGGCCTGGGCGTCGGGAGCGTTGGCGGTGGTGCAGCCCGCCGACCGGCAGGGCAGCCCGTAGCGCCGCGCCAACTGGCCGGCGGCCAGCGTCGCGCGCAGGGATTCCGGGGTGCCGAAGGTCGGCGCCCCGCTCTTCATGTCGGCCGCCGCGTGGAAGGCGCCGTAGGCGCACGGGGCGCCCGGACGCAGGATCTGGATGTAGGCGACGACCGCCAGGATCTCGGCGTTCTGCTGGGCCAGGGCGCCGGCCAGGGTCACCGGCGCGCTCACCCCGGAGAGGGTGAACGGGGTCACGATCACCGCCTGGCCGCGGGTCGTCATCTCCTTGAGTCCCTGGAGCATGGTGCCGTCGATGCGCAACGGCGAGGTGGTGTTGACCACCGTGAACAGGCCGGGCCGCTCCATCAGGTCGTCGCCGCTCCAGCCGGTGGCGATGGTCAGCATGGCGATGGCGTCGGCGATCCGCTCCCGCCCCAGCGCATAGGGGTGCCAGACCTTGTCGGTCAGCGCGATGTAGCCGTAGTGGCAGTCGAGGTGCCGGGATTCGGGGGCCACGTCCTGGGGCTCCACCGGATAGCCGCCGATCATGTGGATCACGTTCAGGCTCTGGTGCAGCTTGAGGAAGCGGTTGTAATCGGCCAGCGTCCCCGGCCGCCGGCCGCCGTCGAGGTCGGTGCAGTTGGGGGCGCTGGCCGCCGAGCAGAAGTTGACCCGGGTGCCGCCCAGCGTCACCGTATGGTCCGGGTTGCGGGCGTGCAAGGTGAACTCGGCGGGCGCCCGGGCCACCGCTTCCAGGACCATGTCCCTGTCGAAGCGCACCCGGGGGCCGTCGGCCTCGACCTCGGCGCCCGCCGCCTCGAGGGTCCGCCGTGCCTCAGCGTCGAGGAAGTCGATGCCGACCGTCTCCAGCAGGTCCAGCGAGGCGTCGTGGATCGCCTCGAGCTGGTCGGCGTCCAGCACCTCGATCGGCGGGTACGGGTTGCGCAGGCTCCGCCACCGAGGCTGCGCGACTCCTTCGGTCCCGGGCTTCGCCCGCTTACGGCCTGTTCGCGCCATCAACGCCTCCTTGTCCCTTCGATTTCCGACGACAACAGTTTATTCTTAACATCCTTGGTGGAGAAGAAACGATGAAAACGGAGCAGCCGCTCAAACAACGCCCGCCGTTGACCGACTACCCCCACGTCACCGGGATTCCGACCTCGGCGAGGTACGTGGTGGTCGGCGCCGGGGTCCACGGGCTGAGCACCGCCTGGCACCTGGCGATGGAGCTGGAGGCGCGCGGCACCGGGAGCGGCGCCGACATCGTGCTGATCGACAAGTCCGGCCCCGGCCACGGCGCCACCGGCATCGCCTGCGGCTGCGTGCGCAACTTCTACATGACCGAGCCCCTGCACGCTATCCTGCGCCATTCGGTGGACGTGTGGATGAGCGACCCCATCAACTTCGGCTTCCAGCAGGTCGGCTACATCTCGTGCGGCGAGGACAACCAGGCCGAGGAATACGCCAAGGTCCACGAGAGCCAGAACGCCGTCGGCTACCACTCCGACCTCTATTACGGCAAGGACGCCCACCGTCTGCTCAAGGGCCTGTGGCCCGACTTCAAGACCGACCGGGTCGGGGTGGTGCTGCACGAAAAGGTCAGCGGCTACGCCGGCACCCTGCAGATGGTCGACGGCTTCGCCCGCAAGTGCAAGCGCCACGACGTGCAATGCCTGTGGGGGGTCGAGGTGATCGGCTACGACATCACCTCGGGCCGGGTCGCCAAGGTCCACACCGACCTCGGCGACATCGCCTGCGAGGCGGTGGTGATCGGCGTCGGGGCGTGGACGCCCGCCCACTGGCGGATGCTCGGCCAGCCGATGACGCTGGATGTGCGCTACCCCGACGGCGAGACGCTGGCCGACCAGGACATGTGGACCTTCTGGCGCCTGCTCGAGGGCGACGTGCTGCTCGACGAACCCTACCGCGACGCCCGCGACCTGGACCCGCCGGTGCTCCATGTCGAGCTGATGAACACCCCGGTCCACGACCCCGTAAGCGGCCGCCAGCTGGCCGACCATACCTACGTCTACTGGAAGAACGCCTCGGAGCGCCTGCGCGACCGCTACGGCGTCCAGGGCGGCACCATCCCGATCAAGATCGGTCCCGAGGCGGCGGTCGAGCCCTACGGCCACGCCAACCGCCAGTACTGGGCCGAGGCCGGGTTCGCCGACTACTACACCGCCGCCCTGGGCCAGTTGATGGGCCGCTTCGAGGGCTGCCGGGGACGCTTCAACAAACGCCCCAACGGCGGCATCGGCGCCTTCACGCCCGACAACGTGCCGGTTTTCGACTGGGTGCTGCCCAACGCCTACCTGATCGCCGACAGCAACCACGGCTTCAAGATGACCGGGGTGGGCAAACTGGTCGCCCAACTCCTGGCCACCGGCCGAACCCCTCAAGAGCTCAAACCCTTCGCGCTGGACCGCTTCGCCAAGGGCAACACCTTCGGCGAGCGGAATTCACGGTGCCCGTGGGTTTAGGGGGGCGTAAGGGACAGGCTCATCTATTTTCGGAGTATGCGCGCCTCATCGAGCGATCCCGGCAACCAACGTGATTTTGGCAAGCGCGGCGAGGCAAACTCCTGGGCTTGGAATGTCGGCTTGTCGTTCCAAAGCGGCGGTCAAATGGCATCGGTTCTGAATACGGCTGTTAGCCACGAGGAGACATTGGCTGGTCAGACGACTGTGGGGGGAATCCCATTTCTGTAGCGGTGCCGTAATGGTATGATCGGTATGGATTTGAAGGCTATCTGGGAAATGTCGGCTAATATCTTTGGGAAGATTGGGTTCAATGCCCGTCGGAAGCGTCGGGTAGGACTGTGGCTTGTTTTCGCCACAGACCGCAAACCCGCCCATATCGGGGAAAAGATTGCCATTGAGTGACCGCGCCCAAGCAGTAGGCGGCGCGCCGCCCGACCCGCAAGGCGAAGGAGCGCATCGCATGAAGGAGGACGTCACCTACATCGAGCGACCCAACCGTCCGCTGCACATCTACGCGATCCTGTTTCTTGCGTTCCTGTATATTCCGGTGCTGTTCCTGCCGTTGTTTTCCTTCAACGACTCCATCTACGTCGCCTTTCCGATCAAGAGCTTCACCACCAAGTGGTACATATACATGTTCAACAACGAGCCGATACTGGCTGCGTTGATGAACAGCCTCAAGGTGGGCGCGGCGACCTCGGTGTTCGCCACCATCCTGGGAGTCTTCGCCGCCAAGGCGGTGACCCGCTACCGGATGCCGGGCAAGAAGCCGGTCGTCTTCGTGATCATGCTGCCGCTGGTGATCCCCGGCATCATCCTTGGTGTCGCGTTGCTGATCCTGATGAGCCGGCTCGGGGTCCCGCTGTCGCTGTACACGGTCACCATGGGCCATGTCCTGATCAGCGTTCCGTTCGCCATAGCGACCCTGATCACGCGCTTCGAGGGCTTCGACAAATCGATGGAGGAGGCGTCCGCCGACCTCGGCGAGAATGCGTGGTGGACGTTCTGGCGGGTGACTTTTCCGATGGTGTTCCCGGGCGTCCTGGCGAGCCTGCTGCTCACCTTCACGATCTCGTTCGACGAGTTCATCATGGCCTTCTTCCTGTCCGGCACCGAGCCCACGCTGCCGATCGCCATCTGGACTCAGTTGCGGTTCCCGGATGAACTGCCGGGTGTGCTGGCGCTCGGCTCGTGCATCCTGGTGGTTTCCTTCATCGTGGTGTTCATCTCGCAGTGGCTCCGGGGCCGCGGAGTCCCGACCAAGACCTTAAGCGGAGTGTAACCATGGCCCAAGACGACTCATGGCAGATATCCCAGGTTTACAGGCATGAAGGCGGCATGACGCCCTACCGTCGAATGATGGACGTTCGCTAGGGCTGTTTTCAGTGGTCTGTGGTAGCCTGTTACCGCCGCTGATAGCCAGTTCCGGAAGTTCGTGATGCCGCTCTCCGATCCCGACGGAGAGCGGCATATGAAATCGAGAAGTTGGAAAACGAAGCCTTCCGGGGCCGTTCCCGGACCTCGCTCATCAGGTAATCTCGAAAATTACGGAAATCATAAAGTCGAAGTGTGATCCGTGCAGGATCATGCGGAATGGCACTATTGTGGTGTCCGTAGCAGCGTATGGCGCTGGCCCGAGGCGGTGTGTTCAGGCGATGTCGGGTACCGGATTGTAGGGAAATGCACTGCGCCGGCCATCGTAGGCTAGGTGGTGACCCGCTTCTCCACGTATTCGGAAAAGATTCTGGGTGAACTCGGGTTGCTCACGGTCGAGTTCTATGATCCGGGATTTGAACGAAGGCTTCGGCGATGGCAGGCACAATCACCCGTTGCCGCCGCCCAAAAGCACCAGGGTGGGTCCGGTAAGGCACGCCGGCGGGGCGCCGCCGCCGGTCAGATCAATCCAGCGTCCAACATCACGAGGCGGCGCGTTGGGCAGTTCCGCCGGGTCGAGATCGGCGGCCGGCAGCAGCAACGCGCCTGCCCCGTCCAAACCCCGCAATTCCACGACACGGCCCTTATCGCCTTCGCTTATCTCGCCGATGTCGCAGCCGCCGATCAGGGCGGCGTGAAGGTGGCGGACGATGCGGGAGCCATCGAGTGGATTGTAGAGCCGGTCGACCAGGCCACCGCTGAAGTAATAACCACGGTCGATGCCGGTGAAGTTGTCGAGGAACACCGCGACATCGTCATGACTCATGGCCGCCACCACCGATTCGGCAATCCGGTTGGCGTCGTGACGAGCGGTTTCCTCCGCGTCCAAGGGCCTGCGGTGGGCGAACTGCACATGGACGGCCGCCTTGACGCCCAGCCCCGCGACGCTGCGCCGGGCGGCGGCGGTGGCCGAGGCCGGCGCGTCCCGCCAGCCGACGCCGAAGACCATGCCGTCGATGGCGTCGCGCGCGCCGTCGACGGCAAGAAACGCCTCGACCGCGCCGCGCTCGTCGGCATCGAGGCCGTGACTGCTGCTGAATGCCTCGACGTCGATGCGGTAGGCGTTGAAGTACACCTGTAGATCGCCCTTCAACGCCGCGACATCGGCGAGCAATGCGCCCGCCGTGGTGATTGGGGCGATGACCTCCCAGGCCGCCAGAATGTTGCCGTGGGCCGCCAGGGCATCGGCCGCCGCTCCCCGGGGGAGGCCGAAGGAATACGCGGTGAAACGATGGCCGAGGATGGCGAGTTCGGCCATCCGCGCCCGGGTTTCAGGGTCGGCGAGGTCGTCGAGCGGCACCCGCAGATCCCGTATGCCCATCTCCCACAACGCCAGGAGAGGATAGTCGTTGCGGATGCGCTTGCGGCTGAAGGCGTCGATTCCCCAGGGCGTGGGTATGTCGGCGCTGTCGCACCACGGCTGGCGGAGATAGAGCCCGATGCCATGGCCGTTCGGTCCCAGGCCATGGACTCGCGGCAACTCGATAGACTGGACAGGCGGGGAGTCCCCGGCCTCGAGCGACCGGCCATGGGTGCGGATGATGTGGTTGAGGTGGCCTTCCCCATGGACCTCGACGACCGCGTAGCCCAGCTTGGCGCCGTCGTGCCGACCCTGCTTCATGCCCGGCGCGACGCGGAACAGCTCGTGGTAATCGTGACGCAGGAAACAGAAGGATGGCAGCACGTAGCAGTTCGTCGCCCCGTGGCGATTGAAGAAGAAGTTGTGGACGTGGCCGGCGTAATAGGCCTCGACGCCATGGCGATCGAGCAATTCCAGCATCCACGACCGGCCCGGCTCGTCGGTGGCGTCGTAGTGGTCGGGCTCGCCGGCGCGGGAGAGATAGAGCGGATAGTGCGAGAACATGAAGACGCGCCGCCCATGGTTGGCTTCGAGCAAGCCTTCGAGCCATTGCCGTTGCCGGTCATCGCAGGCCAGGCCCGAATTGACAATCATGCCGTTCAGCACCACGAACAGGCAATCCTGGTGTTCGAAGGAATAGTACTGCGACCGAAAATGCCGTTCGTACTCGGCGACCATGTCGTCGTTGACGGTTCCCCGCGCCTGCCGGTTGGCGGGGGGGTCGGCGGCAAACGCCTTCTCGCCAACATCGTGGTTGCCGGCCACCAGATGGAGCGGACATTCCAGGTCCGCGTAGATCCGGCGGAAGCGCTCCGCCGAATCCCCGTAGACCGGGGAGCCGGGTACGGGATGGGTGATGTCGCCGAGATGGACGACGAAATCGGGCCCCATGTGGTTAAGCTGATGGATCACATGGCGCGACCGCGCCGCCTCCAGCTTCGCGGTGTCGATGTCGAAGCCGCTGATGGCAGTGGCTTCAGCTTCGGTGACGTGGGTATCGGCGATGATGGCGAAAGTAAAGAGATGCTCTCCGGTGACCATGTGTCTCAACGTCCCGCGGCGTAGCATTGCATGAAGCGCGGGCTGGCGCCGGCCTTGAGCAGGCCGCCCTCGCGTGTCGCGGCGGTAACGTAGCCAAGGCTGTAGTCTTCGTAGACGTCGATCGCGTGCCCGCGCTTGGCCAACGCGGCGATGGTGTCGTCACCGAAGCGGTGCTCGACCGCCAGATGGCCGGGAACGCACTCGCGCGGGTAGAACGAACTCGGCGCGTGGCGGGTGTGGAACTCGGGCGCGTCGATCGCCTCCTGCAGGTTGAGGCCGAAGTGAACGTGGCGCAGGAAGGCGTGCAACGCCCATTGGTCCTGCTGGTCGCCGCCCGGCGTGCCGAACACCATGTAGGGCTCGCCGTTCTTGAGGGCGAGCCCCGGCGTGAGCGTCGTGCGCGGCCGCTTGCCCGGCGCCAGGACGGTCGGTGAATCCTCGTCGAGGCTGAACATCTGGCCGCGCGCCGACAGCGCGAAGCCGAGCCCCGGCACCACCGGCGAGCCGCTCAACCAGCCGCCGCTCACCGTCCCCGAGATCATGTTGCCGTGGCGGTCGATGATGTCGAAGTGGGTGGTGTCGCCGTGCAACGCGCCGGCTCCGGCAATGGCGCGCTCGAGGTGATGGAGCGGGTACGGGCCGCCGAAGTCGAGCGCCTCGGAATGGGCAATGTCCGGGGTCGAGCCCTTGGGCCGAATGCTGATCGGGCCGCCGTAACCGGGCACCGTCCCGGGCCTCAGTTCGTGGGACGCCTCGTCCGTGACCAGTTTGCGGCGCTCGGCGTTGTAGTCGTCGCCGAGCAGCGTATCGAAGGGAACATCGACGAAATCCGGATCGCCGTAGAACGCCTCGCGGTCGGCGAGAGCGAGCTTGGTGCATTCGACGACGGTATGCACGAACTCGGCGCTTGCCGGCGCCATCGCCGCGAGGTCGAAGCCCTCGAGCAGCGCGAGCTGTTGCAGCGCCACCGGTCCCTGTCCCCAGGGCCCCGTCTTGCACACCGTGTAGCCGTGATAATCGTAGGTCAGCGGGTCCTCGATCGCCGCCCGCCAGCGCGCCAGATCGTCGCCGGTGAGGAATCCGCGATGGCGACGGCCGGTGGTGTCGATGACCTCCGTCTCGCGGCAGAAACGATCGATAGCCTCGGCGACAAAGCCCTCGTACCAGGCGCGCCGCGCCACCTCGATCTGCGCCTTGCGGTCGCCGCCCGTGGCCTCAGCTTCATGGACGACGCGTTCGAAGGTGTCGGCCACGGCCGTGGTGCGGAACAGCTTGCCCGGCGCCGGCACCGCCCCGCCGGGAAGGAAGACCTCGGCCGACGATGTCCACTCGGTCTCGAACAGGGGTTTTACGACGGCGATCGACTCGCTCACCCGCGGGGTCACGGCGAAGCCGTCGCGCGCATAGCCGATGGCGGGCGCCATGACGTCACGAAGCGGCATGCTGCCGTACTCGCTCAACAGCAGCATCCAGGCACCGAACGATCCCGGCACCACCGCCGACAAGAGCCCGATGCCTGGAATCACGTCGAGGCCGAGATCGCGGTACGCCGAGACCGTTGCCCCGGCCGGCGCCGAGCCCTGGCCGCAGATCACCTTCACCTCGTCGAGTTGAGCGCAGTAGAGGATTAGCGGCACGTCGCCGCCGGGGCCGTTCTGGTCGGGCTCGAGGATGTGGAGCGAGAGTCCGGTAGCGACCGCCGCGTCGAAGGCATTGCCGCCTTTTTCGAGCATCGCCATGCCGGCCGCGGTGGCCAGCCAGTGGGTCGAGGCGACGACGCCGAAGGTGCCGACGATCTCGGGGCGGGTGGTAAACATCGGTTGCGCTCCTTGTCTCGGCGGCGGGTCGAGGCTCTCTGTCCGAGCGCCTCAGCCTAGCGTCGGCAAGGTTCGCCGAAAAGCAAATTTCCTGACAGTGGGTTACAGGTCCCGGATCGGCGCCCTACAGGAGCAAGAACACCGTTACCAGCACGTTGTATCGAAGGGCGAGCAGTATATAACCCCGGCCACTCAGCAATGCCTCCAAAGACCGCTTGGGGTCAAAAGCAGCGGTCGGCGCCCCCTCCATGGCGAGTCCGCAGTCAGAGGTCAAGCTGACGAAACTCGGCGATTGACGAGCCTGCTATTAATTGCTATAGCAATTGTTGTCATGCAACGTTTCGCCGAGAATGACAGTCGGCGGGGGCACGGGCGGATCATGTTCCGGCGCCGCGACAGCGTCGGCCATCTGGTCGCCATGGCCCGCCGGCTGCTGGCCCGGGCCCTTCACACGCGGACCATCCGCCACGGCGTGCCGATCGGCCAGTGGTCGGTGCTGGTCGTGCTGTGGGAGGAGGACGGCCTGGCCCAGAACGAGCTCGCGCGGCGGGCCGCCATCGCGCCGCCGACCCTGGCCCGGACCCTCGAGCGGATGGAGCGCGACGGGGTCGTCGAGCGGCTCCGCAACCGCGACGACCGGCGGCGCGTCGACGTCTTCCTGAGCGGCCGCGGCCATGCGCTGCGCGACGTCTTGGTGCCCGAGGCGATCGAGGTCGGGCGCCTCGCCACCGCGGGCCTGGACGACGGCGAGCGGGCCCAGCTGCGCGACCTGCTCGAACGGCTGATCGCCAACCTGGAGGGGCCGTCCGAGCCCGCTTGATACCAGCGGTCCTTATTCCTGACCCCATGTGATCGCTTTTCCCGTCCTCTCGGGGCGTCGGAACCGCTCGCCGATGCGCCGCATCGCCTTCGCGCCCCCTCCTGCCGAGAGGACGGGAAAAGCGATCACATGGGGTCAGGAATAAGGACCGCTGGTATAACCCCGGCCCGGCCATGCGCCCGGAGCAGGGCTGGGTTGAGCGGAACGTATATTGACTCGATATATATCGCTCCTATATATATCGGCAGGATATATATCGCCGCGATATGTTGGCGGCGCCCCCCCCCTGAGAAGGACCGGTTCATGGACATCAAGACCCTGTGCCTGGGCATCCTCACCCTCGGCGAGGCCAGCGGCTACGAGCTTAAGAAGCACTTCGAGGACGGCCCGATCTCCCAATTCCACCACGCCGGCTTCGGTTCGATCTACCCGGCGCTGGGCAAGCTCCACGACGAGGGGCTGGTGACCCGCTCCGAGATGGTCCAGGACGGCCGCCCCGACAAGAAGGTGTACGCCATCACCAGCCGCGGCCTGGAGACCTTCCGCCAGGCCCTGGCCAAGCCCCCGGCCGCCGACAAGATCCGTTCCGAGTGCCTGTTGATCCTGTTCTTCGAACACCTGCTGGAGGCCGGCCATAGCCGCCACGTGTTCGAGGAATACCTGGCCAGCTACCACCGGCTCCTGGCCTGCGTCGAGGCCCGCGACATGTCCGGGATGCCGCCGGGGCGGCGCTTCGTCCACGGCTTCGGGATGACCATCTACCGGGCCATCATCGCCTACATGGAGGACAACCGGGGGCTCCTGCTCGAAGACGCCGAGGCTTCGGATAGCGCGCTTAAGACGGGGACCGGACAATGAAACGCTCGTACCTGATCGCCGCCGGGATCGCGCTCGCCGTCGCCGGCTGGATCCTCTCCGGCCAGGTCGACGGCAACATCGAAACCGACCGCGCCGAGCCTACGTCGGCGGCGGCGGCGAAGGAGGAGGTGGCGGCGGCGCTGCCCCAGGTCCGGGTGCGCTCCTCCACGGCCCGCGAAAGGGTCAGCGAACTGGTCCTGTTCGGGCGCAGCGAAGCCGAACGGATGGTCGAGCTGCGTACCGAGACCGCGGCCCGGGTGGTCGCCATCAAGGTCGCCAAGGGCCAGCGGGTGGCCAAGGGCGACGCCATCGTCCGGCTGGCCATGGACGACCGCCAGGCCCGCCTGAGCGAAGCCGAGGCGGTGGTAGAACAGCACCGCATCGCTTACGAGGCGGCGCAGAAGCTGTCGCAGAAGCAGTACCGTTCCAAGGTCAAGCTGGCCGAGACCAGGGCCCAGTTGGAGACCGCCAAGGCGGCCCTGGCGGCGATCCGCCTCGACATCGCCCGCACCGTCATCCGCGCCCCCTTCGCCGGGGTGGTCGAGGCCTTGCCGGCCGAGGTCGGGGATTACCTGGCGGTCGGCGACGCGGTCGCCCACATCGTCGATCTGGATCCGATCCTGATCGTCGGCGAGGTCGCCGAACGCGACATCGCCAAGGTCGCCACCGGGTCCCTGGCGCGGGTCCGCCTGACCACCGGCGAGATGGTCGAGGGCACGGTGCGCTACGTCTCCAGGGTCGGCGCCAGGTCGACCCGCACCTTCCGCATCGAGGTCGCGCTGGCCAACCCCGGGGGCGCCATCGCCGAGGGGCTGACCGCCGAGTTGTGGCTGCCGGTCGGCCTCGAGTTGGCCCATCTGGTGTCACCGGCGGTGCTGACCCTGTCCGACGACGGCGTGGTCGGGGTCAAGGTGGTGGATGATAAGGACGTGGTCGACTTCTTCCCGGTGCGGATGGTCGCCGACACCCCCGACGGGGTGTGGCTGGGCGGGCTGCCCGAGACCGTCACCCTGATCACCGTCGGCCAGGAGTTCGTGCTCCCCGGCCAAAGGGTGATCCCGGTCCCCGAGGACGGCAACGGGTCATGAAGTCGATCATCGATGCGGCGATCGGGCGGGCGCGGATGGTGCTGGCCTCGCTGGCCCTGATCCTGATCGCCGGAACGGTGGCCTACATCGACATCCCCAAGGAGTCCGATCCCGACATCAACATCCCCATCATCTACGTCCGCATGGAGCACGACGGGATCTCGCCCGAGGACGCCGAGCGGCTGCTGATCCGCCCCCTCGAGGAGGAGCTCCGGATCGTCGAGGGGGTCAAGGAAATGCGCTCCACCGGCTACGAGGGCGGGGCCTACGTGGTGCTCGAGTTCGAGGCCGGGTTCGACGCCGACAAGGCGATGGAGGACGTCCGCGAGAAGGTCGATCTGGCCAAGCCCGAACTGCCCGCCGACACCGACGAGCCGACGGTGCACGAGGTTAACTTCTCCCTGTTCCCGGTGATCGTGGTGACGCTGGCCGGCGAGGTCCCCGAGCGGACCCTGATGCGCCTGGCCAACGACCTCCAGGACGCCGTCGAGGGTATCTCCAGCGTGCTCAAGGTGGAGATCGCCGGCGACCGCGACCAGGTGGTCGAGGTCCTGATCGACCCGGTCAAGGTGGAGAGCTATGGCCTGACCCCGGACCAGGCGATCAACATCGTGCGGCGCTCCAACCTGCTGGTCGCCGCCGGCGCCCAGGACACCGGCCGGGGGCGCTTCGCGCTCAAGGTGCCGGGGCTGCTGGAGACGGTCTTCGACATCATCGCCCTGCCGGTGGTGGTCGAGGGCGACGCCGTGGTCCGCCTCGGCGACATCGCCGAAATCCGGCGCACCTTCAAGGACCCGGAGAGCTTCGCCCGGGTCGACGGCCGCCCGGCGATCGGGCTCGAGGTCTCCAAGCGCACCGGCGAGAACATCATCGAGACCATCGAGCGGGTGCGCCAGGTGGTCGAGGCCGAACGCGCCGTGTGGCCGGACGGCCTGCGCCAGGCGGTCCAGGTCGCCTTCTCCCAGGACAAGTCCGACGACATCCGGACCATGCTCGCCGATCTCCAGAACAACGTCATCATGGCGGTGCTGCTGGTCATGATCGTGGTCGTCGCGGCGCTGGGGCCGCGCACCGCGATCCTGGTCGGGATCGCCATCCCGGGATCGTTCCTGATCGCCATCCTGGTCCTCGGGGGGCTGGGGCTGACCATCAACATGGTGGTCCTGTTCAGCCTGATCCTGGCCGTCGGCATGCTGGTCGACGGGGCGATCGTGGTCACCGAGTACGCCGACCGCAAGATGACCGAGGGCGAACACCGCCGCACCGCCTACGCGCTGGCCGCCAAGCGCATGTCGTGGCCGATCATAGCCTCCACCGCGACCACCCTGGCCGCCTTCCTGCCACTGGTGTTCTGGCCGGGCGTGGTCGGCGAGTTCATGAAGTTCCTGCCCATCACCCTGCTCGCCACCCTGTCGGCGTCGCTGCTGATGGCGCTGATCTTCGTCCCCACCCTGGGCTCCTTCATCGGCCGCCCGGGCGGCACCGTCGACGCCGCCACCATGAAGGGCCTGGCGGCGAGCGCCGGGGCCGGTGACCTGTCGGCGCTCGGCGGCATAACCGGCGCCTACCTCCGGGTGCTGGGGGTGGCGCTCAACCACCCGGCCAAGGTGCTGCTGGTGGCCCTCGCCCTGCTGATCGGCGTCCAGTGGGCCTACGCCAGCTTCGGCAAGGGGATCGAGTTCTTCCCCGAGGTCGAACCCAAGTTCGCCAAGCTCCAGGTGCGGGCCCGGGGCAACCTGTCGATCCACGAGAAGGACGTCTTGATGCGCCAGGTCGAGAGCCGGATCCCGAGGAACGGCGAGTTCGCCTCGGTCTACACCCGGACCGGCAAGGAACCCAACAGCCAGGAGGCCGAGGACATCATCGGCACCATCACGCTCGAGTTCGTCGACTGGGACAAGCGGCGCAAGGCCGACCGCATCCTCGCCGAGATCCAGCGCAATACCGCCGACCTGGCCGGCATCTTCGTCGATTCGCGCAAGGCCGAGGAAGGACCCCACGCCGGCAAGCCGGTCCAGATCGAGCTGTCCTCGCGCTATCCCGAACTGCTGCCCGGCGCCATCGCCACGGTGCGCCGGAAGCTGGACGGGATCGCCGGGCTGATCAACCTGGTGGACAGCCGCCCGCTGCCCGGCATCGACTGGCAGCTCGAGGTCGACCGCGCCCAGGCCGCCAAGTTCAACGCCGACGTCAGCATCATCGGCAGCGCCGTGCAGATGGTGACCACCGGCATCATGCTGGGCGACTACCGCCCCGACGACAGCGACGACGAGATCGAGATCCGGGCCCGCTATCCGCGCCCCTACCGGACCATCGAGCAGCTCGACAACATCCGCATCAACACCGACCTCGGCCGGGTGCCGATCAGCAACTTCGTGAGCCGCCTCGCCAAGCCCGCGGTGGGCACCGTCACCCGCACCGACGGCAGGCGGGTGATGACCGTCAAGGCCGACGTGATGGAAGGCGTCAACGTCGACCACAAGGTCGGCGAGATCCAGGCGTGGCTGAAAACAGCCGGCCTGGACAGCCGGGTCGAGATCGCCTTCAAGGGCGAGGACGAGGAGCAGAAGAAGGCCGAGGCGTTCCTCATCAAGGCCTTCGCGGTGGCCCTGTTCATCATGGCGATCATCCTGGTGACCCAGTTCAACAGCTTCTATTCGGCGCTCCTGATCCTGAGCGCGGTGGTGATGTCGACCATCGGCGTGCTGGGCGGCATGCTGATCCTCGATCAGCCGTTCGGGATCATCATGAGCGGCATCGGGGTGATCGCCCTGGCCGGTATCGTGGTCAACAACAACATCGTCCTCATCGACACCCACGACCGGCTCTCCGAGGAGACCGGCGAAACGCCCAGGCAGGTCATCCTGAGGACCGGTGCCCAGCGCCTGCGCCCGGTGCTGCTGACCACGGTGACCACCATGCTGGGCCTGATGCCGATGGTGCTCGGCGTCAACATCGACTTCGTGACCCGCGAGATCGCCGTCGGCGCCCCGTCCAGCCAGTGGTGGACCCAGTTGTCGACGGCCATCGTCTTCGGGCTCGGCTTCGCCACCGTGCTGACCCTCCTCGTCACCCCCAGCGCCCTGATGGTGCGGGCCAACCTCAGGGCCTGGAAGATGCGCCGCCGCCGAATTCCGGTGACATGATACTTAATTGTCTCTCTCACTCTTTCTGTGCTAGGTTTTTCTCATGGCACGATTTGCGCGGGTGGTGGCGCCGGGCATTCCTCATCATGTGACGCAGCGGGGCAACCGGCGGCAGACCACATTTTTCAACGATGAAGACTATGCGGCCTACCTGGATTTGTTGGCCGAGCAGTTGGCCCGCGCCTCGGTGGCGCTGTGGGCCTACTGCCTGATGCCGAACCACGTGCACCTGATCCTGGTGCCGGAAACGGAAGACGGCCTGGCCGTCGCCCTGGGCGAGGCACACCGCCGCTACACCCGACGAATCAACTCCCGCGAGGGTTGGCGGGGTTTTCTGTGGCAGGGCCGTTTTGGCTCGTTTCCCCTGGAAGGCGATCACCTGCTGGCGGCGGCGCGCTATGTGGAATTGAACCCCGTGCGCGCAAAGTTGGCGAGGGGGCCCGAGGACTGGCCGTGGTCCAGCGCCCGCGCCCATCTGGCGGGGCGCGACGGCGGGGCGCTGTCGGTCCGCCCTCTTCTCGATCGGGTCGGCGACTGGCGGGCCTTTCTCGACGGCGGTCTTGGCGCGGAGGCTCTCGACGCCCTGCGCCGCCATGAGCGGACAGGCCGGCCCCTCGGCTCGACGGCTTTCGTGGAACGGCTGGAAGGTATGCTCGGCCGCCCCCTCAAGAGGCGCAAACCGGGACCCAAGCCGGCGGCGGAATGAACGGGGATGTTTGCGGCGCGCAAGGGCAATTAAGTATCATGTCACCGGAACTCAGTTTCGATTAGGCGCCGCCCCGGGCCTCACGGCTTGTACATGCGCTGCTTCTTGTCGAGTTCGGGATTGGTCAGCTGGCGCTGCTCTTGAGGCAGTTCGAACTGCTTTTTCAGGTAGAGGGCGCGGCCGCGCACGGTCGCCGGATCGACGTTGTAATACAGGATGTTGTCGATCAGTCCGGGTCCGGAAACCGCCTCTTGGTCCACCTTCAGGGCCTCGATGTAGTCGTCGAGCGCCATCTCGTGGCGCCCGGTGCGGTCGTACAGGATGCCGCGGTTGGCGTGGGCGGCGGCCAGCACCGCCCGGCCGGTGAGGTCGTCGGCCTCCAGGGTCCGCTCCAGGAAGCCGATGAGGTAGGTCAATTCCGCCTCGGCCTCCGGGTGCCGGCCGGCCTGCAGGAAGGCGATGGCCCGGCCCATCAGCGCCCCGCGGTGGTCGGCGCGCTCGGCGAGGGCCATCTCGAAGCTTTCCAGGGCGCCGGCGAAGTCGCCCTCGCCGAGGCGGTTGCTCCCCTCGCGGACGTAATAGTCGCCGGGTTGGCCCGGGGTCAGGTAATGCCAGCCGACCCACAACGTGAACATGACGGCGGTGGCGATCGCCATCAGCTTGATGAACCTGAGCAGGAGCCGCCGGTTCATCGACCGTTCCCGAACAGGTTGCCGACGTAGAAGACGGCAAAGAGGAAACAGAGCAGGGCCGCCGTGACCCCGGCCCGCTTCTTCAGCGATCGGCGCTGGGCCTCGTCGGAGGGGCCGTGGCGGCGCTCGAGGCGGCGAACCGACATCACCCAGATCAACCGGCGCACCGGAAAGAACAGGGCCACCCCGAGGGCGACGGCCCAAAGCCAAACGTACTCCGGTGCAAACAACGATGCCATCATCAGGGTCAGTTGCTCGGTCGCTCGAGCACCGTGTCGCCGATGTCTTCGACCAGGGCCTCGACCTCCTTGTCGGGGATGGTCGACATCTCCATCTTGTAGGCGAGGAACCACATCATCCCCACGCCCAGGATCCAGAACAGGATCTGCCACGCCCAGATCGAGGGTATGCCGAAGGTCCAGGCGTCCGGCGTCCCGGCGTCGGGGCTTCCGAAGATGTCGTTGCCCAGAACCGCGCCCGGGCCGATGCCAAAGAACAGCCACGCCAGGGTGACGATCCAGGCGACCGGCTTGAGGCCTTGCTTGTCGTCGGGCAGCGAAGCGTGCTCGGCCAGGAAGTCATGGTACCTCATGCGGTGGCTGCGGGCCTCGCCGTTCTGGGTCATCGCCGAGACGATGAGGCAGACGCCGAGGTTGAAGATCATGCCCCAGCCGGCGGAGTGGATGGTCCACGGCCAGCGTCCCCACGGCAACGATCCGCCGGTGATGGTGGAGCCGATGGTCTCGGTGAAGATCACCCCGAGCAGACCGGCGGCCAGACCCCACGTGGCGCCCTGACGGGTGATCCACGGGAACCAGGTGACGGCGGCCAGCGACGGCCACATCTGGAAGCCGAAGGCGACCGCCAGGCCGCCGAGCAGAACCAGGGCGTCCTTGGAATAGGTCGCCACCAGAAGGGCGCCGATGACGATGACGGCGACCCCGATGCGCCCGAACAGCTTCTGGGTGGCGTGGGAAGCGGTCGGGTTGATGTAGCGCTTGTACAAATCGCGGGTCAGCATCGCGCCGGCGGTCGACATGTAGGCGCCGCCGGTGGACTGCATGGCGGCCAGGGCGCACACCGCGAGAAGGCCGACCAGCCACGGCATGCTCTCGCCGATCAGGTTGAGGTAATGGGGAACCAGGCCGGCCTGCTTGTCGGCGCCGAGGTCGGGCAGCACGGTGGCGATCGCCAGACCGGCGTCGGTCACCGCCTGGTTGGCGCCGAGGAGGTGGGCGCCCATGCCCTGGAAGGCGGCGAAGAAGAACAGGATCAGGCCGATCCCGAAGGACGACGCCCATACCTGCTGGGGCGCGAACGGCTTGGGGTTGTTGTTGGAGAACGACCACATGGTGAACGCCGGGGCCGATTGGACGCCCATCAGCGCCAACATGTAGGTCAGGACCATGATGGCGGTCCACAGGCCGCCCACCGGGGTCTCCTTGCCCAGGCCGGCGGTCCACTGGATCACCCCCGGGATGGCGAAGTAGGCGTTGTAGTCGCCGCCTCCGAATCCCTTGGTGGTGCCCCATTTGCCGACCTCGGAGGCGGCCAGCTTGGCCAGCCCCATCTGCAGGGAATCCCAGCCCCCGGCGGCGTTCAGGGCGATGATGCCGGCGGCCACGATGGCCGACGCCAGCAACACGCACTGCAGGGCGTCGACGTAGGCCACCGCCCGCAGACCGCCGGAAGCGACGTAGATCAGCACCACCAGCGACAGCACCCACATGCCGACGCTGCGGTCCAGCCAGCCGTCGGTGAGGACGTTGAACAGGAAGCCCGACGCACCGAGCTGGAGGCCCAGAAAGGGGATCGAGAACAGCAGCGCCACGCACACGGTGAGGATGCGGATGGCATCGCCCTGGAAGTAGTCGGCCAGCATCTCGCCCGGCGTCACATAGCCGAAGCGCTTGCCCAACATCCATTGGCGCTTGAGGAACAGCACCCCCGTGAAGGGGATGGTAATGGCGTAAAACGAGGCGTAGGCGTACTGGAAGCCGTCACGGTAGACCAGCCCCGGGTGGCCCATGAAGGTCCAGCCCGAGAACGAGGTCGCGGTGGCGGCCAGCACGAACACCCACATCGAGATCCGACGGCCGGAGATGAAATAGTCGGTAGCCGTCTTGGCCATGCGGGCGCACTTGATGCCCCAGAAAATGCAGTAGGCCCAATAGAGCGCCACGAACACCAACAGCCAAACGACTTTTTCAGACAAGGCAAACCCCCTTCGTTATCTTCCGAGCCTGATAATGCATTATACCAACGGTCCTTATACCAAGGAGCACTGACAATGACCTTTGGTATTACAACGTCGGGGAGCCGACTCAGCCGGGCGGGGGTTGGGGGGGGTTCGCGGCGGCGGGGTCGCTTTGGGTTTCCTCGGTCTGGCGTTTGAGGTCCCGGAAGGAGCGGATGCTGAAGGGAAACGAGGCCATGTAGGCGATCAGGATCACCGATATGGTGGCCCACGTCATGCTGGCCAGCGAGGCCGCGAACAGGCCGACGAACAGCATGGTCGGCATCACCCAGCGGTGGGCGACCTTGAACTTCTTGAAGGCGAAGGTCGGAAACCGGCTGACCATCAGCCCCGACACCACGACCAGGAACACCGCCACCACCACCGGCTCGCGGAAGAAGCCGTCGCCGATCTGGAACGACAGCATCATCGGCAGCAACACCAGGCCGGCCGCCATCGGCGCCGGCACCCCGGTGAAGAAGTTGGAGGCCCAGCGCGGCATGTCGGGCTCGTCCAGGTCGGTGTTGAAGCGGGCCAGCCGAAGCACGCAGCACACCGTGAACAGCAACGACAACACCCAGCCGATGCCCCCGGCGTCCTTCATCGTCCACAGGAACAGCATCATCGCCGGGGCGACCCCGAAGTTGACGATGTCGGCCAACGAATCCAGCTCGGCCCCGAACTTGCTGGTCCCCTTGAGGATGCGGGCCACCCGGCCGTCCAGCGCATCGAGGATGGCGGCGACCAGGATCGCCAGCACCGCGTGCTCCCAGCGTTCCAGAATGGCGAAGCGGATGCCGGTCATCCCGGCGCACAACGCCAGCAGGGTCAGGATGTTGGGAATCATCTTGTTGAACGGCAACCCCTTGAGGCGTTGGCGTTGGGTGCGCGGGTCCTCCATCTAGCGGACCTCCCCGTCGCGCGGCGGTTCCTGGGCCCGGATGTCGGCGATCACCGTCTCGCCGGCGATCGCGCTCTGGCCGGGGACGACCAGCGCCGTCACCCCCTCGGGCAGGTAGACGTCGAGTCGGCTGCCGAAGCGGATCAGCCCGAAGCGCTCGCCGGCCTTGACCCGTTGGCCCTCGACGAGCGTGCACTTGATGCGCCGGGCGACCAGGCCGGCGATCTGGACGAAGGCGATGTCGGGGCCGTCGTCGGTGGTCAGGCGCACGCCCTGGCGCTCGTTGAACTCGCTGGCCTTGTCCAGCGAGGCGTTGAGGAACTTCCCCGGCCGGTAGGCCAGCCCGGAGACCGTGCCGTCGCAGGGGACGCGGTTGACGTGGACGTTGAAGACGTTCATGAACACGCAGACCCGCGGCCGCGGGGCCTCGCCCATCCCCAGCTCGGGCGGCGGCGCGGCGTGGTCGACCAGCTGGACGACGCCGTCGGCCGGGCTGACGATCAGCCCCTGGCGGGACGGCGTGATTCGGTCGGGATCGCGGAAGAACCAGGCGCACCACAGCGTCACCACCACCCCGGCCCAGCCCGCCGGCTGCCAGGCCACGAACAGGCCGGCGGCAATCGCCGCGAACAACCCGATGAAGGGCCAGCCGGCGCGGTTGATCGGAATCAGCACGGTGTTCAGCACGGTGTCATCCCTCTCCGCATGCCTTCGACCTAGTGTCCTGGTTCCTAAGTTGGTGGTGTTTAGGATCGCTTTTCCCGGCCTCCGGGTAGGAGGCGCCGCGCCGGCGATGCGGGTCCATCGGCAAGCGGCGCCGACGCCCTCCGGAGGCCGGGAAAAGCGATCCCGTGGGCGGCCATGCAGGCCCCTCGGACATCGTCGCGCGGCCCTTGTGATGGACCGCCATCACGGCGGACCGCGCTCCTAGCCGAGGGGTCTGCATGGCCGTCCTAAACACCACCAACTTAGGAACCAGGACACTAATTGGAGGCCGGAAGGGCGAAGACCTGTCCGGGGAAGATCAGGTCCGGGTCCTTGATCTGCTCGCGGTTGGCGTCGTAGATCACCGTGTACTGGAAGCCGGTGCCGTAGGCGCGCCGGGCCAGGCGCCACAGGCTGTTGCCCGGCTGGACGATGACGAAGGTCCCGGGACTCATCGCCGCCAACGGTACCGAGCGGGCGAACGGGATCACCACCCGGGCCAGCACCTTGCCGGCGTCGTCCACCTGATCGGCCCTCAGCGTGTACAGGCCGGGCTGGACGGGGGTCTCGGGGCTGACGCTCCACACGCCGTCCTCGCCGCTCGTCGAGCGGCCGACGAAGCGGTTGTCGATGTAGAGCTGGACCATGGCCCCCGGCGGGGCGTGGCCGCTGATGCTCAGCCGCCCGGCGTCGTCGTAGCTCACCGTGTCCAGGGTCAGCCCCGGGCCGACGGGGCCGGCGGCGGTCGAGGACGGCGACGGGAACGACGGCGCGGCCAGCTCCGGGACCGTGGCCGACGGCTTCTGGAGCACGACCGCCGGGCCGGTGCCCTGGCGGGGGACCAGAAGGGCCAGCGCCTGGGTCGGCTTCGCCGCCTCCTGGCCGGCGATGTCCTTGCCCGGCTCGGGCACCACCAGCAGCACCTCGTTGGCCGAGTCCACCGGTTCGGCGCCCTCGCGCCGCATCTCCAGGGACAGCCGGCGGCTGCCCGGGGGCAACGGCTGGTCGGGGACGAAGACCCATTCGCCGCGGTCGTCGGCGGTGACCTGGCCGATCACCTTGTCGCCGTCCATGATCAGCACCGTGCTGCCGGGATCGGCCCGTCCGGCCATCACCGTGTCGCCCTTGGGGTTGACCCGGACCACGTCGAAGCTCGGCGTCACCGGGACCGGGGGCGCGGGTTCGGGTTTGGTGGCGGGCTCCTGGCGCGCGCCCTCGCTGGCCACTGCCTGTTGTTCGACGGGAGCCTTCTCCTCCTCCTGCCAGAGCAGGACGTTGAGGCCGACGGCGGCGGCGACGACGGCGGCGCCGATGGCGGCAATCAGCAGCGGTCGGTTCACCTGTCCCCCCGCGGTGTCGTGAATTTGAATAAGCTGCTATGCGACGGCGCCTAGACTAATACGCCGGGGATGGCGGTGCAACGTCGTCGCGCCCCCGCCGCCAGGCGAGACAGTCGGTACTAAGCCGATTATAACGGGTTGCGCCCGCCATGCCGGGCGCCGGAGGGACGGCGGACGATGACCGAAATCACCTCGCTGGGCGTTTTCTGCGGCTCGAGGACCGGCAACGATTCGGCCTGGGCCGAGGCCGCCGAACGGCTCGGTGAGGCGATCGCCGAACGCGGCATCCGTCTGGTCTACGGCGGCGGCGGCATCGGGCTGATGGGACTCCTCGCCGAGACCGTACTCGCCCGCGGCGGCCGGGTGGTCGGGGTGATCCCCGGCTTCCTGACCAAATACGAGATCGGCAACCCGCCCCTCAGCGAGCTGATCGTCGTCGACAGCATGCACGAGCGCAAACGGCGCATGTTCGAGCTGTCGGACGGCTTCGTGGTCCTGCCGGGCGGCCTGGGAACCCTGGACGAACTGTTCGAGGTCGTCACCTGGAAGCAGCTCCGGCTCCACGCCAAGCCGGTGGTGGCGGTCAACGTCCGGGGCTACTGGGAGCCCTTCCGAAGCCTCGTCGCGGCGACCGTCGCCGGCGGCTTCGCGCACCCGGCGATCGGCGAACTGGTGACCATGGTCGACGGGGTCGAGGAGGTCTTCGACGCCCTTGCCTCGGCGCCCGAGCCGCGGCTCGAGGTGCTGACCAGCCACCTGTAGGGAGGTTCTTGCCCGCAAGCCCTCAAAATATCAGGATCACGACGCAGACGACCGCGAACAAATTGAAGTAAAATAGTATCCTGGCGAGATCCGAGGACTTTTCGCAACACGCGGCGATGATATCGCGTTCCCGTGCCAGGCTTTTTTCGTAACGGTTGCGGAGTTCGTTCCTGACCATCAGCGGCAGGTCTTTCCCGTCCTCGATATCCCGCAGGGAAATACTGTCGCCGGTCTTGCCGCAGATCTCGAAGAGAACGGCGCCGGGCGTCTGATCGGCGAGGGCCGCCGTCGTCCTCAGAATATGAAGGTTTTCCTTGCTGTGGGTATCCATCTCGGCATCCGCGCCACGGTGGGCGTCCTCCCTTGGATATGCGGATTCCCCCCCCGGTTTTCAATGTACGCCGGTGACCTCCGGCGGGTCCTGGAGAGCGTGCGGTCAACGGCCATGGAGGAGTGATCCACGGCCCCCGAGCGTCACTTGACGGCGAATTCCTTCCAGTCGCTTTTGCTGGTGCCCCAGAAGCCGTTGCTTCCTTCATCCTGCCCGTTCTTGGTCTCCGGCTGTTCCTTCGCCGGTCCGGGGCCGAGGTCCTTCTTCGTGGTATCGGTGGTGTTCATGTCCGTTGTCTCCAACATCCGGAAGTGCTTGAAAAGTATTCCCAGGGAACGTTCGGTAGTGATGGCTCATTCTAAAGCCGTGTCCTGGTATGCTATATATTGGTATAAGTATTCACCATGTCCAGGGATCAGAGGGGGGGTGAACAATTTCACCGACATGTATTCTTTTGCGCCCCTGTCGACCATTAATTACCACCTTGTAGACCAACAATTACCTTCTTTGGGGGGTACCTTTTGTTACCTGTTTACATTTCACGATGTTTCGCCGCCGATCGGCCCTACTTTCCCGTTCGATGTCTTCCCGACCTTGCCAAATCGGGCGGCGGTGCCTATGGTCCCGCCCGTCCGGGCGGCTCCCTCGCCTTCCGGGACGCACCCCGGCGGACGCCCATCGTCTTAACCCTGGTAGCCCGGAGGCACACCAATGGCCAAGATCAAGGTCGCGACCCCGGTCGTCGAGATCGACGGCGACGAAATGACCCGCATCATCTGGGCGTTCATCAAGGACAAGCTGATCCTGCCTTATTTGGATATCGACCTCGCCTACTATGACCTCTCCATCGAGAGCCGGGACGCCAGCGACGACCAGATCACCGTCGACGCCGCCGAGGCGATCAAGACCCACGGCGTCGGCATCAAGTGCGCCACCATCACCCCCGACGAGGCACGGGTCGAGGAGTTCGGCCTCAAGCAGATGTGGCGCTCGCCCAACGGCACCATCCGCAACATCATCGGCGGCACCATCTTCCGCCAGCCGATCATCTGCAACAACGTGCCCCGCCTGGTGCCGGGCTGGACCAAGCCGATCGTCATCGGCCGTCACGCCTTCGGCGACCAGTACCGGGCGACCGATTTCGTGGTTCCCGGAAAGGGCCGCCTGACCATCAAGTTCGAGCCCGCGGACGGCGGCGAGACCATCGAGCGCGAGGTCTTCGACTTCCCCGGCGGCGGCGTCGCGATGTCGATGTTCAACCTGGACGACTCGATCCGCGGCTTCGCCCGGGCGAGCATGAACTACGGGCTGAACCTGGGCTGGCCGCTGTTCCTGTCGACCAAGAACACCATCCTCAAGTTCTACGACGGCCGCTTCAAGGACCTCTTCCAGGAGGTCTTCGAGGCCGAGTTCAAGGACCGCTTCGAGGCCGCCGGCATCACCTACGAGCACCGCCTGATCGACGACATGGTGGCCCAGTGCCTGAAGGCCAGCGGCGGCTTCGTGTGGGCGTGCAAGAACTACGACGGCGACGTCCAGTCGGACACCGTGGCCCAGGGCTTCGGCTCGCTGGGGCTGATGTCCTCGGTGCTGTTGACGCCCGACGGCGGGACGGTGGAGGCCGAGGCGGCGCACGGCACGGTGACCCGCCACTACCGCCAGCACCAGCAGGGCAAGGAGACCTCGACCAACCCCATCGCCTCGATCTTCGCCTGGACCCGGGGCCTGTGGTACCGGGGCAAGTTCGACCACACCCCCGACCTCCAGGGCTTCGCCGAAACGGTGGAGAAGGTGTGCATCGCGACCGTCGAGAGCGGCGCCATGACCAAGGACCTGGCGCTGCTGATCGGCCCCGACCAGCCCTGGCTGACCACCCAGCAGTTCCTCGACAAGGTCGACGGCAACCTCGAACAGGCGCTGGGCTGATACCGGCGACTTTCTTCTTCCACCTTGACGGACGCCGCCGGTTGGCATAAAAACCGCCGTTCCGGGGCCGTATTGACGGCCCTGATGTTTCGCTTCGCGAGGATCAGGCCATGGCCAGACGCTGCGCCCTCACCGGCAAGGGGGTCCTGACCGGCAACAACGTCAGTCACGCCCACAACAAGACCCGCCGCCGGTTCCTCCCCAACCTCCAGGAGGTGTCGGTCCTCAGCGACGCCCTGGGCCTCTCGGTGCGCCTCAGGATCAGCACCCACGCGCTGCGCACCATCGAGCACAAGGGCGGCCTGGACGCCTACCTGCTGGGCACCCGGAACTCCAAGCTGCCCCCCGAGGCGTTGCGCCTCAAGCGTCGCATCCGCAAGGCCCAACCGGCGAGCCCGTAGATTAATGGTGACTGCAGAAAATGGTGACTGTATATAGTTTTTGATAGGAAATTAAATGGTGACTGAATTAAATGGTGACTGTATATAGTTTTTGATAATAAAAACTATATACAGTCACCATTTAATTCAGTCACCATTTAATTTCCTATCAAAAACTATATACAGTCACCATTTTCTGCAGTCACCATTAATCTACGGGCTACCTCAACTCGAACATCATCAGCAGGGTCCGCTGGGCGAAGCTGAAGTTGTCGTCGGAAACCAGGTAGAGCAGGGTTTCGCCGTCGGCTCCCCGACGGGCGTCGATGCCCTCGAAGTTGGCGACGTTCAGCGGCGCCTTGATCTCGGCGCGCACCCGGCCCTCGAGCCGCGCCCCGGGGACCACCGCCTCATGGTCGACGCGGACCAGCCGGGCGGCGACGCCCTCGAACAGCGAGTAGCGGCGCATCAGCACCATCACGTCGCCGCCGGGCAGGACGGTGGCGCCGGTCGGCTGGAAGCGGCCGTCGGTGGCCAGGGTCAGCATCGACCAGCCGCCCTCGCCGCCGACCCAGCCGACCATCGCGTCGCCCTCGCCGAGGCGCTCGGAGAAGGCCAGCAGGCGGCCGTCGTCGAGCCGGGCCAGGGCCTCGATGCCGCCGTTCCTGGGCGCCTTGTCCAGTCCCTCGGGCGGCGGCAAGGGGACCGCCACCGGATCCCCCGGCCGGTAGCGCCACAGCCGGTGGCGGCGCTCGAAGGCGACCACGAAGCCGCCCCCGGGGTCGCCGGCCATGGCCTCGGCGTCGCTGTTCTTCTTGCCCCTCAGCGCCATCCCGTCGAGGTCGGTCAGCGGGGCGAGGGAGGCCTCGCGCAGCCCGGCCAGGTTTCCCGCCGGGTCGTAGACCAGCCGGGCGGTGAGGCGGTATCCCCTGTCCGACAGCGCGGTCAGGCGGCCGCCGTCGGCGCTGACGGCCAGCGCCGACAGGCCCCCGAACCGGGAGTCCGGCGAGCTCAGGACCAGCCCCCCCCGGTAGCGCAGGGCGCCGAAGACCGTCTGCCGGGGGGCTTCGGGGTCGAAGGGAAGCGGGGCGGCGTCGACCTCGATGGTCCCGGCGCCGGCCGGCGGCGCGGCCAGCACCGTGAAGGCGGCCAGCGCCAGGGCCAGAAGGGGGACCGCCAAATTGAAACTTTTCATCACCCGATGCCGTACCTACCCACATAATACCAAGGAGCACGTCATATCACGTACCGGGAACACCGGCGAGGTCGGCGAAGCATTGGTCGTGCTTGTTCTTGTCCGACATCTCCTCGCAATTGCCTGGGAAATCGATAAGGGGGTATAGTCCCCGGATGACCCTGGAACGCGACCCCGCCGCCGGAACCCCCGATCTGGCCGATCACTTCATCGAGTGCTGCGGGCTCGACCGCCACCTGACCCTGCCCGACGAGAACCGCTACGTGATCAGCGACGACTACAGCACCGGCCGCCTCAGCGAGCCGGTCTCGACCTCGTTCGCCTCGATCTACGCCAAGGACGCCCTGGTCGCCCAGGCGGCGGTGATTCCCCTGGGCCGGACGGCCAACGGCCTGCCGCTGTCGAAGATCGCCAGGTTCGAGGAGCTGTTCGAGCTCATCGAGCGCACGGCGCTCAGCGGCGAGGTCCGCTATTCGGCCAAGACGCTGCTCGACAGCGGCTTCAGCCGGGCCAAGACGAGGGCCGTCGAGGCCGATCTGCTGGCCAAGCTGAGCCCGGCACGGCGGCGCTACCGGGTGTTCCTGGAGGTGGTCCGCCAGTTCATGGAAAAGAAGGTCTCGCCGGGCGCCTTCCAGGACGAGTTCCTGGAGTTCACCCGGGCGGTGGCCGGGCGGCTCGACTTCGGCATCTACAGCTTCTGCCTCGACCGCATCTTCCTCAACCAGCGGATCGACCTGGAGATCAAGCAGTTCATGGTCGAGGAGATCGTCGACTATCCGCCGCTGATCCGCAAGGAGCTGTTGAGCAACCTGATGGCCGCCCCCGGCCAGGGCTCCGAGTTGGTCCGCTTCGCCACCCAGACCGCGATCCGGGGACTGAGCCGCCGGGCGCTGACCGACATCTACCTGCTGACCTCCCTCAAGGTGTCCCACCACACCAGCGAGGAATCCGAACCCACCCTGATGCGCACGATCGAGGCCAAGGTCCGCGACCAGGCCGGCGCCATCCTCATCTGAGGGCGAGGGAAAGAACACCCCCATGGCGAGCGCCAGGAAGAAGGTGTGGGTGGGGTTCGATCTCGGCGGCACCAAGATGCTGGCCACGGCGTTTGACGGTTCCTTCAAGGCGCTGGGCCGCAAGCGGCGCAAGACCAAGGCCAGCAAAGGCCTCGAGGCCGGCCTGGAGCGGGTCGTCGGGACCATCCGCGGGGCGCTGGACGGGGCCGCCGTCGCCCCCGACCGAATCGCCGGCATCGGCATCGGCTGCCCGGGCCCCGTCGACATGGAGCGCGGCGTGGTCCTCGAGACCCCCAGCCTGGGCTGGAAGAAGGTGGGGGTGAAGGCGGCCCTCGAAGAGGCCTTCGGCTGCCCGGTGGCGGTGGCCAACGACGTCGATCTCGGGGTCTACGGCGAATACCGGCGCGGCGCGGCGCGCGGCGCGCGGTGCGTGGTCGGCGCCTTTCCGGGCACCGGGATCGGCGGCGGCTGCGTCTACCAGGGACGGATATTCCACGGCAAGGCCGCCTCGTGCATGGAGATCGGCCATATCCCGGTGGCCGTCGACGGGCCGCTGTGCGGCTGCGGCCGGCGCGGCTGCCTGGAGACCTACGCCGGCCGCCTGGCGATCGCCGCCGCCGCCGCCACCGCCGTCCAGCGGGGCCAGGCGCCCCACCTCCTGAGGCTGGCCGGCACCGACCCGGCGGACATCCGTAGCGGCGCCCTGGCCGCCGCCGTCAAGGCCGGCGACCTGGCGGTCGAGCGGATCGTGCGCGACGCCGCCTGGCGCCTGGGATGGGCGCTGGCCGGGATCGTCAACCTGATGGCCCCGGACGTGGTGCTGCTCGGCGGCGGGCTGGTCGAGGCGATGCCCGAGCTGTACCGCGGCGAGGTCGAGCGCTCGCTCGAGGACCGGGTCATGCCGTCGTACCGCGACAGCTTCCGCATCGCCATCGCCGATCTCGGCGACGAGGCCACGGTCACCGGCGCCGCCGCCTGGGTCCGCCGGACCGTCGAAGGGGACGACTAACGAAGGAGAACCCGCCGCCATGCGACTTCATCTTTGCACCTGGCCCGAGGTCGAGGCCTACCTGGGCCGTTCCACCGGCATCGTGGTTCCCATCGGCTCGACCGAACAGCACGGACCGACCGGCCCCATCGGCACCGACGCGATATGCGCCGAGGCGGTGGCGGTGGGGGTCGGCGAGCGCATCGGGGCCCTGGTCGCGCCGACCATCGCCGTCGGCATGGCGGTCCACCACATGGCGTTTCCGGGCTCGATGACGCTCAAGCCCTCGACCCTGATCGCGGTGATCGGCGACTGCGTGAGGGGTCTGGCCAGCCACGGCTTCCGGCGGTTCCTGTTGGTCAACGGCCACGGCGGCAACAACGCCAGCATCCAGGCCGCGTTCTACGAGATCCACGCCGAGGAGGGGCGCGACGAGGCCGGGCGGCCCTTCGACCTGCGGCTCAAGTCCGTCAACTGGTACCATGGAGAGAAGGTGGCGGCGCTGGGCAAGGAGCTGTTCGGGGACGACGAAGGCGACCACGCCACGCCCTCGGAAATCGCCGTCGTCCAGCATCTCCATCCCCAAACCGCCGGCCGCGGCGAATCAACGCCGCAGCGGGCGCCCGACGGCGACTTCCACGGCCCCCTCGATTTCCGCCGCCGCTTCCCCGACGGCCGCATCGGCTCGCGCCCGGCCCTGGCCACCCCCGCCCACGGCGCCCGCCTGCTGGCCACCGCCATTGAGGAGATGGTGGCGATTTATGAAACCTTCCTCGGCGAGGAATAGGCTGCCGGGGCAGCGGCCGGACGCTCCGCCGAGCGGTGGAGGGCGATTAAGGTCACCGCCTTCGAACGCCGCCAGATGGCCCAACTCAGAGAGGAACTGGATCAGGAATACGAGGCCCGTTTCCTGCCTCCCAATACAGGGTTGGAGGGCTGTTTGTTCGGTTGCGGGGGAAGGATTTGAACCTCCGGGCTTCAGGTTATGAGCCCGTTGTGTGGCTCGCATTGGCCGAGACCGACATTCACTGATCACCTCGATTTAACGCCTCGGCCGGGGACACGGACCCGTTCAAGCAGATCGAGAAATTCTTGGACGTCAGCTTGGGCAAGATCATTGAACGGGTATGGACCGCCGACCCATTTCTCGTGCACTTCGTTCATCAGAAATTTCCATCCCCTCATGTGAGACTTCCGGAACAATGGAAAAAAGCCAGTTCTCAAATTGTTTGGCCTCGATCCGACCGGAATCAACTCTCTTGTGGCTCTCGCTTGCTGGCCAGTAGATCAGAGAGAGTTCCCAATCCCATCCAAACTCTTCAGGGAGTTCATTCCATAGGCTGGACTTCACGACAAATCCTAGAGGGCAATAAACGGAAAGTTCATCGTTGCGGAACGCCTTTAATAAATGCCCTTCTGTGTTTTCGAAACGCTCCCATCTTCCGTAGTCGTCGGTCTCGTATTTTCGCACCTCGCCAATCTTGTTCAGCCAGGAAAAAACATCTCCCTGCCTGTTTTTTAGGTTAGCAATCTCCGAGTTAATCCATGAAATTTCATCTTTCCCCAGGACTTTTCTTAATTCATATTGCTTAGCATTAATCTCAAGATTGATAGCTTCAAGCTCTCGCTCAAGTGGAGCTCTCGCCTCCTTGATCGGTCTAGGATCAACAGCCTTACGGCCCCAAATTTCATAACCATTCTATTCTGAACCATACAACCGCATTCCAAGCGCATTAAAGGCATCCGACAGAAAGAAATCTCGGTGAAAACTTGATGAATTCATGTGTTGCTATGCCTTTTGAATATCTTTGAGTTTTCTAGTCGAAGATCCATTACCGCTGGCCACTCACCCGGTGGCATTGCATTCAGATAACCGCCTGCCAAATGGCGGACAGCTTGAATGTAGATTTCAACAGAATTCTCTTGGTCCCGACCAATCAGATAAGGTTCTCGCCCGTGCGCAATTTGATTCCGATCAATCGTTAAATTCTTGAGTTTTTCACGTACCGGCTTCTCCACAAGATTTGTCGTTCGAATAGCCTTCGCTAATTTCGAAGGCGTACGTTTGAGTATTGCGATACTATGCTTACTGAGCATGATCTCGGTGGCGATACAGAGGTTGAGGATAGCTTTATCGTCCCGACCAGCCATGTAATCAGCCATCCCATCGTAAAATGCTAGCATTCCTTGGTCGGCTTTCCGTCTTTCTTGGGTATGATGCGCCGCAAGAAGCCACCACCCCTTATTAAGTGGACTACCAAATCCAAGGGAAGGCTGATATTGGACAGCACCATACCATGTCGATTCAATTTCACCTGCTCCGCGATGCCGTAACTCTGTGGCAATGTTGAAATCTTTTGTGATCGCCCCACCCATTCTTAATGGCCCAAGCATCGGATTGTGGGACGCCCTAATCCACCATTGATGCGTATACTGGCTTATGTGATCTAGCAGAAGGTTCAGTATTTCTATCGCGTCTACCCCGTGTTGGACATCAAGGCGGAATGCTCGGCACCATTTAGCAGTGTCACTAACCCCGTGTTCCATCCTGACACCACGGACGGCACTTGATGGGAGTTGAACGGCTCTTTCGACACACTGTGTACCCTCCGGAACGAGTACTTCATTGAAAGCTCCAGATGTTTCCGACTTCTCATCAACCGGAAAAGGGGGGTAAATTCGGACGATTTTTCCATCTCGTTGAATAGTCAAAACATCGGTAACTTCACCGACATCCACCAAAATTGATGTTGGCCTGAGATATATGTGAGATTCAAAATCTGGTGCCAAGCTATCATGGTAAGCCTCGATTTTGCTATCCGACAAGTTGGGCCATTCAAGCCCTTTTTCGAGACTTTTCTCTTCGGACATGTGAGCTTTAACCCCATATTGGCACCAATCGCGGGAGATTTCTCCGACCGGAAAATGATCACTGTTTATGTTTGACACCCCTTGCCTCCTACTAACCGTATAAGGTTTTCTATAGTTTTTCACTGTATCCTAGAAGAATGCAATTGGTTGATTTGTGATGGCATTATACCTCGGCCACTTCTAGCTTCTCAATTCTGCATTACTATCTAGCAGAACCAGATAGCAGCGTGTCATATTCACCACAGGCTACGCTTTTTTTCTCCTCCTGGTGCTTCCACAGCGCTTCCACGAATGATTATTGTGTTGAGCATGAGGCACAGAAAAACCCCATAACCAATTGAGGTAATGGGGTTAATTTTGTTGCGGAGGGAGGATTTGAACCTCCGACCTTCAGGTTATGAGCCTGACGAGCTACCGGACTGCTTCACCCCGCGGGACTCGGGACTCGGACGTCCCCCCCAATGCACGACGCGCCAGCCGTTTTGTTTCGCCAGGCGGGCCAGCGCGGGCCGGGGGTTGACGACGTTGGCTTGGCCGACCTGCTCGAACATCTGGACATCCGACAGGCTGTCGCCGAAAAACCCGGCCTCGGACAATCGATGGCCGTGTCGGGCGCAGTAGTCCCGGGCCCGTTTCAGTTTGCCCTCCCGGATGCAGAAGTCGCTGTCGAGCCGGCCGGTGAACCGTCCCTCGACAACCTCCAGCTCGGTACAGACGATTTCCCCCAACCCCAGGTGCGCCGCCACCGGCTCCAGGATCGGTCTGAGCGTCCCCGACAGGAGAACCGGTTTGCCGCCGGCGGACAGGATGGCTTCGATCTCGTCGGCGGCCTGGGGGAACACCTTATGGCGAATGTTGGTAGCGAAATTTCTCTCGGCCAGACGCCTCATCCCGTCGCTCGTTTTGCCGATGAAATCGCTCAAAATGAAATCGAGATATTCTTCCGCCGGCGTTTTCCCCTCGGCATGGAGCTCGATATAGCGGTCCTGACGGGCCCGTTGGCTGTCGGGCACCAACCCCATGTCGGCCAGCATGTTCTTCCACGCCCACTCGCAATCGGTATCGATCAGGGTGTGGTCCAGGTCGAAAAAAACGATGTCCGGATTATTCATTTCCTTTCACCAGGACATCGATTACGGCTTGGCGGGTAACCCGGCCGATCGGCCGGCCGTCGTCGTCGACGATCGTTGCATCGATGTCGCCGTCGATCAGTTGGGGCGCCAAGGCGTCGATCTTGGTGTGGGCCGGAACCACGTTCGATGTCGCGGCGCCTTCATCCAGCGGCGTCATGACGGCCCGCGCCGAGAGAACCTTGGCCCGGGGAATGTCCTTGGTGAATTCCCTGACGTAGTCGGTCGCCGGCTCGAGGACCAGTCGCTCGGGCGATCCGGTTTGAATGATCAGGCCGTCCTTCATGATGGCGATCCGGTCGGCGACCCGGATCGCCTCGTCGAAATCGTGGGTGATGAAGACGATGGTCTTCTGCAGCAGGTTCTGAAGACGAAGGAATTCGTCCTGCATCTCGCGGCGGATCAACGGATCGAGGGCCGAGAACGGCTCATCCAGGAACCACACGTCCGGCTCCACGGCCAGCGAGCGGGCGATCCCCACCCGCTGTTGCTGGCCGCCCGAGAGTTCCCTGGGGTAGTAGTTCTCACGCCCCTTGAGGCCGACCAGTTCGATCATTTCCATCGCCCGGTTGGTGCGTGTACCACGGTCGATGCCCTGGATTTCAAGGGGGAACGCGACGTTGCCGAGAACCGTCAGATGGGGCAGAAGGGCGAAATGCTGGAACACCATGCCCATCTTGTGGCGGCGGATTTCGGTGAGTTCCTGTTCCGGGATCGCCAGCAGGTCCCGGCCCTCGAAGACGACCTCTCCCGCCGTCGGTTCGATCAGCCTCGACAGACAACGCACCAATGTCGATTTGCCGGAGCCCGACAAGCCCATGACGACGAAGATCTCCCCCTCGCCCACCTGCAGCGTCGCATCGCGCACCCCGACCACGAAGCCGCCCTCGGCAAGGGCTTCCTCGGAAGGGGAAAAATGGTGGTCGTCGAGGAACCGGCGCGGCTCCGGTCCGAAAACCTTCCATAGCTTCCGGCACGATATCTTGACACCGTCCGGGCCGGTGTTTGCCCGGTGTTCAGATGGCGATGGCATCTTCGTACCCGCCGCTTGCCGAGACCACCTCGATACCGGTGTCCGCGAACGGTCCAACCACGTCGGGATCCATGCAGTCGGTGATCAGCATGTCGATTCTCGAGGCCGGCAGGGCGGTGATCCGGTCGCGTTGCATCAATTTCCGCGTCGTCATGAGGATCACGGTTCTGGTGGCCTGTTCGCTCATCAGTCGGGCCAGGGTGGCATCCGCTTCGTAGGAATAGGTCAATCCCTCGCCAAGGGACAGGCCTTCCGCGGCAATGAAGGCGCAATCGGCGTTGAACGCCCTCAACATGCTCTCGGCGAAATCCCCGGAGGTCCCCAGTGTCCGGTGGCGAACCCGCCCGCCCAGCAGATAGGCCGAAATGGCGGGGCTTTCGGATAACAATGTCGCGACATTGACCCCCGGGGTGGCGACCATGAGCGGCATCCCCGTCGCCACCAGTTCCCGGGCCAGCGCCAAGACGGTCGAACCGTCGTTGATCAGCAACGTCTGATCGGGTTCGATGAAATCCAGCGCCTTGCGGGCGATGACCCGCTTGGCGTCGGCGTCCAGTTGTTCGCGCAACGCGAAGGCCTGATCGGCCCCCCGGGGCGCCTTGATGGCGGCGCCGCCATGGGTCCGGCGGATCGAGCCTTCTTCTTCCAGGCTGTTGAGGTCGCGGCGGATGGTGGCGACCGATGCCCCGAACCGCCTGGAAAGATCCTCGACGCTCACCGCGCCCTCCAGCATCAACTGACGCTGGATGGCCTGTCTCCGGGCCGTGGGATTGTAGCTTCGATCACCCATGTCACGATCATATAATCACATAAACGATCATTCATTCCTAAATTTCGATCAAAATCAAGAACCATTTTGATTGATTTATTGCCGAATGGGGTGCTAGCATCCTCCCACAGTTCTGCCGCGACCTTTCCGGGGCGCCTCGGCGCTTCACCGAATCAAACACGATGGTTCCGCTTTGAACTCGAGGAAAACAGGGAGGTAGAAATCATGCTCGGAAGATGTCGTCACTTATTGGCCAGCGCAATCGTCGTCGGGCTGCTGGCCGGGGTCGGGAGCCTTGGGGTTTCCCGGACCGCCGACGCCGGCGTGCCGGAATCCAAGGATACCATCAAGATCGTGATCATGGGTTATTCCGGCGACAACATCATCATGTACATCTACGGCAAACTGATCGAGAAGCTGGGTTATAACATCGAGTATACGCCCGCCGACTATCTCGGCCAGTTCGCCGGTCTGGAAGCCGGAGATCTCCACATCGGCTCGCCGGGTTGGGACACCACCGCCAAGGCCGCCATGGCCGCCGCCTGGGGGTCGGGCAAGGTGCTCAACATGGGGAACATGGGGATCGCGGTCAACGAGGACTGGTGGTATCCCCTTTACGTCAAGGACAAATGCCCCGGCCTTCCCGATTGGAAAGCGTTGCTCGACCCCACCTGCGCCGAGTCGCTTTCGGTGGCCGAGACCTCGCCCAAGGGGCGGTTCCTGAGCGGCCCCATCGAGTGGGGCGGCCATGACGCCGAGAGGGTCGAAGCCCTGAATCTGCCGTTCGAGGTCATCCATGCCGGCAGCGACGGCGCGCTCACCGCCGAGTTCGTCGCCTCCATCAAGCGCAAGCAGCCGATCGTCGGCTGGACCTGGGAGCCTTTCTGGCTGCCGGCGCTCTTTGAGGGCGAGTTCGTGGTATGGCCGGACTATGACGATGCCTGCTACGAGGATGCGAGCTGGGGCCCCAATCCCGATAAGACCCATGATTGCGGCCGTCCGCGCGGCTTCATGTGGAAGTCCGCCTGGGCCGGCGGCGAATCCATCTGGCCGAAAGCCTATGATGTATGGCGCAAATTCAATCTCGACGCCAAGACCATGGGTGAAATGGTCAATAAAAGCGACATCGAGGGGGTGCCCACAGAACAGGTCGCCCAGGATTGGATCGACAGCCACCAAAGCACCTGGAAGTCCTGGCTCGAATAAGCGGGGCATTTACAGTAGCGGTCGATCCGCGCGAAAACAGACGGCGGCCGGTGTGATCATACCGGTCGCCGCCCTTTTCCGGGCACTGGACCTTATACCAAGGGTCATTATCAGTGCCCCTTGGTATTAGTATGCGATGACGTCGATCACTATCGCCGATAAGTCCAATACCGTTCATCTCAGGCCCGGCACGGCGGCGATCCTGCTCGCTCTGGCGGCGACGGTCCTGCTCATGTGGTTCAACGGCATGGTGCCGTGGGCCATGGAATATCCGGACCCCTGGGTGGTTCATGTCGATCGCTGGTTGACCATCTCGTTCAAGTGGCTGGTCAACGATGCCGATCTCGGACTGTTTACCTTCAAGGAGATGACCCGGGCCTTTGGGGCGATGCTCGACGCCCCGGTCCTCTTTCTGAAGGGTTTGCTCTCGACCGGGTTCAAGTTCGAGAGCGAGGACGGCTTGGTCCTCAAATTCCCGCCGCTTTCATGGATCGGCGTCATCGCCGTTTTCACCCTGATCGGAATATCCCTCGGCAACTGGCGCCTGGTCGTCTTCATTGCCGCCTCCTTTATCTACGTCGCCCTCATCGGTCTCTGGGAAAGCACGATGCTGACCTTCGCCTCGATCATCGTCGCCGTGGTGATCGGGGTGGTGACGGGGGTGCTGCTGGGGATAGCGGCCTATCGCTGGAAGCCGGTGGACATGATCCTGACGCCGGTCTTCGACTTCATGCAGACGATGCCGGTCTTCGCTTATCTGGTGCCGGCCCTGATGCTGTTCGGCTACGGCCCCGCCGCCGCCATGGTGGTGACCCTGATCTACGCCATGCCGCCCATGGCGCGCGTCACCAAGATCTCTCTCGGCCAGGTTCGCGAGGAGACGGTGGAGTTCGGCAGGATGGCGGGATGCTCGCGACGCCAATTGACGTGGAAGGTCATGTTGCCGTCGATCCGTCCCCGCCTCATGGTCGGCGTCAACCAGGTCATCATGCTGACCTTGAACATGGTGATCATCGCTTCGATGATCGGCGCCGGTGGGCTTGGCTTCAATGTCTGGCAATCCCTGAAGGCGCTCAGGATCGGCCAGGGCGCCGAGGCGGGAATCGCCATCACCCTGGTCGCCATCGTTCTCGACCGCATCAGCCAGCGCTACGCCGCCCGCCGTCCGGAGCATAAGGACACCCCGGAAACCTTTGCCATGCGCCACCGGTTTCTGATCGCCGCCGCCGGGTTCGCCGTCGTCTTCACGGTGATCGGTCTCAGGGTGCCCGCCGTGGCAACGGTGCCCGAGGATTGGATAATGTCCACCGGGCGTTTCTGGGACAACATCATCGATTGGATCAACCTCAATCTCTATGTCTATATCCGCGCCGTGCGCGACTCGTTCTTCATTTACCTTTTGAAGCCCTTCAAGCATTTCATGCTGTCCCTGCCCTGGCTCGGCGTGACGCTGATCCTGGCCGCCATCGGCTACCGCCTCGGCGGTTGGCGCCTTGCCCTTCTGGAGGTCGGGCTGATCGGCTTCATCGCCGTCGTGGGTTTATGGGAAAAGGCGATGATCTCGGCCTATCTGGTCGGCGTATGCGTTTTGCTGGCGAGCCTGATCGGCATCCCCATCGGCATCGCGGCGTCTAGAAACGACCGCCTCGATCGTATCGTCGCGGTGATTATCGACACCCTGCAGACCCTGCCGGCGTTCGTCTATCTTATCCCGGTGATCATGCTGTTCAGCGTCGGCGATTTCTCGGCCATGATCGCGGTCGTGCTGTATGCCGTGGTGCCGGCGATCCGCTACACCAACCACGGCCTGCGCCAGGTGCCCGAGGATGTCATGGAAGCGTCCCGCTCCATGGGCTGCACCCAAAGCCAGATTCTATGGCGGGTGCAACTTCCCCTGGCCCTTCCCGACATCATGCTGGGCATCAACCAGACCCTGATGATGGGGCTCTCCATGCTGGTGATCACGGCGCTGGTGGGCACCCGCGATCTTGGCCAGGAAACATTGATCGCGCTTTCCACGGTGGATCCGGGACGGGGACTGACCGCCGGTATCTGCGTGGCATTCATCGCCATCGCCGCCGATCGCCTGATCAACGCCTGGGCGAGACGGCGAAAGAAGGAACTCGGACTGGATGACTCGAACATCTAGGGCGGACGGGGACAGGCCGCGGGCGGTCGTCATCGGCGGCGGCGCCACGGGGTGCGGGGTGGCGCGCGATCTGGTCCTGCGCGGGCTCGACGTCACGCTGGTCGAGTACGGCGATCTGGGCAGCGGGACCAGCAGCCGCTTCCACGGCATGTTGCAGAGCGGCGCCCGCTATGTCGTAAGCGATACACGATACGCCGCCGAATGCATGGAGGAGCGGCGTATCGTCGCCGGCCTCGTTGCCAACGCGGTCGAGCTGAGCGGCGGATTGTTCGTCGCCCTCGATGAAGACCCTCCCGAGTTCGCGGACCGCTTCGCGCAAGGGTGCCGGTCGGCCCGGATTCCGGTCGAGGAACTCGATCCCGGCCGTGTCATGAGTGACCAGCCCGCCATCAGCCGCCGCGTCGTCCGCGCCTTTTCGGTTCCCGACGCGACGATCAATTCGTGGCGGCTGGTCAACTCGCTGGCCGACGACATCCAGGGGCGGGGCGGGCTCGTCCTGTCCCGCCATCAGGTCACGGCGATCGATGTCCGGGGAGGCCGGGTGCGGGCCGTCATCGTCAAGGGAAACGGAAGCGAGCGCCGCATCGAGACCGACATCGTCGTCAACGCCTCGGGTTCGTGGTCGGCCCGCGTCGCCGCGCTGGCCGATCAACGGGTCGATCTGGAGTTGACCAAGGGGGCGATCATCGTCCTGGCCCATCGCCTCGTCGGGGCCGTGGTCAACCGCTGCCGGCCGCCATCCAGCCACGACATCATCGTTCCGACGGGTACCGTAAGCCTGTTCGGAACCACTTCCGAAGTGGTCGAGGACCCGGACACGACGACGGTCGGGGCGGCCGAAATTCAGGTGTTGCTGGACGGCGCCGAACCCCTCATCCCCGGCATCCGGCAGTATCGGGCCTTGCGCGCCTGGGCGGGTGTCCGCCCGCTGGTCAAGCCGGCCGATTGGCCGGACGGCACTCCCCTGTCGAGACGCCATCAGGTGATCGATCACGCCGAGGACGGTCTTCACGGTTTCTTCACGGTCTGCGGCGGCTCCCTGACCACCCACCGCTCGATGGCCGAGGATGTGGGCAACCATGTCTGCCGGCAATTGGGACTCTCCCGACCTTGCCGGACGGCGACCACGCCGTTGGGGGAGGACGGCGCTCGAGACCACTGGCGGCCCACGGAAAATTACCAGCGCCTTGAACGCGAGGGCAGGTTCGACATCCCGATTTGTGAATGCGAAGCGGTCGATGGGGCGGCCATTTCCGAACTCATCGAGACCCGGGGCATGAAACGGCTTCACGACCTCAGGCGCCGGCTGCGGATCGGCTTCGGGCCGTGCCAGGGGACGTTCTGCGGCCCCCGCGTGGCGGGACTGCTGGCCGAAGCCGATCCCGATTTCCGGACCGAAGCGGAACTCGGACGCTTCTGGAGCGAACGCCTGAAGGGCATGGCGCTGACCGCGTGGGGGGAACAGGCGCGACAGCTTCTCCTCAGCGACGCGGTCTATCGCGAAACGCTGGGCATCCGGCTGGGCCGGGAAATCTTGCCGGCCGAGGATCATCGATGAACACCGATATTCTCATCTTCGGCGCCGAGCTTGACGCATTGATCGCCGCCCTTCGCCTGTCGCAACGCGGTCACGGTGTCCGCGTGCTGGCCGCCGGCGCCGGTTCCCTGCACTACGCGCCCGGCGGCATCCATATGCTCGGATACCTCTCCGAGGGTGACGGCGAGGCGGTGTCTTCGCCGATGGCCGGCATTTCGGCGCTGGACGTCCGCCATCCGTACCGGCTGCTTGGCGCGGAGCGGATCGAAAGCGCGCTGGACTGGTTCTTCGCCGCCGCCGGGAAGGCCGGCCTGAAGTTCCGGGTCAACGGAGCCAACGTCACGGCGCTGACCCCCGCCGGCCTGGGCTTGCCGGTGTACGCGCCGACGGAGAAGCAGGCGACGATGGAGGACCTGCGCGGCCGAAAAGTGGCGGTCGTCCGATTTCGCGGCCATCGCGACCTGCCCGCCGGTATCGTCGTATCCGGGCTGTCGCGCCAAGGCATCGAGACCACCCTGGTGACCGTCGATCCCCCCGGCCCGAGCCCCGAAAGCATCGACATGGCAAGGGCCTTCGACGGCCAGGCCGACTTCGGAAAGTACTTCGCCGGGATAAAAGCCTGTTTTCCCGAAGGGACCGAATGCGCCCTGTTCCCGGCCGTGCTTGGACTCGATTCTCACAACCGGGTCGCCGGCGAAGCGGAAGCGGCCCTGGGGATGCCGTGCCTCGAGGTTCCCACGTTGCCGCCAAGCGTTCCCGGCATCCGCCTGTACCGGGCGTTGACGCGGGAACTCGAGCGCAATGGGGTCTTGCTCCACCTTGGCGTCGAGGCCGGCGAAATCATTGCCGGCGATGGGAAATGCACGGCGGTCAGGGACGACATGGGCCGGGTGTACGAGGCTTCCGCCTTCATCGTCGCCACGGGCGGAGTCCTGATGGGAGGACTGGACGTCGATTCCTTCGGAAAGGTCCGTGAGACCACGTTCGCCCTGGAGGTCTTTCAGGGGGCGCCGCTGGACGCCCAAACGGTCGATCGGTCCCTGGCCGCGTTGCACCAAAGCGGCGTCGAATGCGACGCCAGCCTGCGCCCGGTGGCCGGCGGCAAGCGCGTCCATGACAACCTTTTCGTCACCGGCCGCACGCTGGGCCACTGGAATCCTTCCCTCGAGGCGTCTTCCGAGGGGGTTTCCATCGCCACCGGATGGGCGGCGGCGGAAGAAGCCCGGATATACCTTGAGGGGGAGGGTTGAGCCATGGAAAGCGGGGTATACGTGGGGATCGATCACGGCGGCTCGACCACGACCGCCCTGGTTTTCGATACCGAACGCGGGAAACTGGCCAGTTTTTCGGTCCCCATGCCCAAGCAGACACCGCGGGTGGGCTGGGTCGAGCACCACCCGGACGACTTCGTGCGGACCAGCCTGGAGGCGGCGGCCGGGGCGCTCGGGCGGGCCGGCCTTTCGTGGCGCGATGTCCGCGCCCTGGGGATCGCCAACCAGGGCGAGACCTCCATGGCGTGGTCCAGGGAAAGCGGTCTGGCCATCGGCCCCGCCATTTCCTGGGAAGACCGCCGGACCACGGAGATATGTACGTCGTTGGCCGGCAGGGGGGTCGACGATCTGGTCCGCGAGCGGACCGGGGTCCTGCTCGACCCGTACTTCTCGGCGACCAAGTTCCGGTGGCTGATCGACAACGTCGAGGAGGCCAGGTCGGCCTTCGATCGAGGGACCCTCGGCTTCGGCGGCACGGATTCATACACCATCAACCGGCTCACCGGGGGCGAGGTCCATGCCACCGACGCCGCCACCGGATCGCGGACCGCGTTGTTCAACCTCAGGGGCGTGCATTGGGACCACGACCTGTTGGAGGCTTTCGGCCTGTCACCTTCGGCGATGCCCGAAATCCGCTCCAGTTGCGGCGATTACGGCACCGTCCGGCATCCCGAAATCGACGCCGCCGGAATCCGCATCACCGCCGACACGGTGGACGCCCACGCGGCGCTGTTCGCCCAGGGGTGTCGGGACGACACCACCGCCAAGGCGACCTACGGCACCGGAGCCTTCATCGAGACCAATACCGGGACCAGCCCCGTCGAACCCGACGGCAAGCTGCCGGTGTTCATCGCCTGGGAGATCGACGGCCGGGTCGATTACACCATCGAAGGGGGCGTCTTCTCGGTGGGTTCGGCTGTCGACTGGGTGGTCGGCTCGGGCCTTCTGCCGTCGGCCGCCGAATCTTCCGACCTCGCCGAGGGGGTTCCGGATTCCGGCGGGGTGGTCATGGTGCCGAGCTTTACCGGCCTCTCCGCGCCGCATTGGGAATCCGCCGCCAGGGCCTGCATCCTGGGCCTCGGTCTCGACACCACCGCCGGGCATATCGCCCGGGCGCTCCTCGACGGGATCGCTTTTCAATGCGCGGATATCGTGAGCGCCTTGAACCAAAGGCTCGGCGGCACTGTCAGGGAGGTCAGGGGCGACGGCGGCCCGACCCGCAACAGCTACCTCATGCAGCGTCAGGCCGACCTTCTGGAAATGCCGCTCACGGTGTCGCTGGAACCCGACATGACGGCGCTGGGGGCGGCGCTTCTGGCGGCCATCGGGGATGGCCAACTGACCCAGCAGGAGGTTGCCGCCATGGACCGGGAAACCATCGTCTACGAACCCGGGATGGGCGGCGACGAACGCCAATCCCTGTGGGCGGAATGGCGCAAGACCGTCGCCGTGGCCAGCCAAAGGGCAAGAGCATGACCGACGGCCGGGATGGGGTCCTCGGCACCATGGACCGGTGTACCAAGTGCGGCATCTGCCAGTCCTACTGTCCCGTCTCGGCGGCCACCACCCTCTTCCCCGGCCCCAAGTACACGGGTCCGCAAGCCCAGCGGTTTCGCGTCATCGAACCGACAGCCGACATCTCTCCGGCGCTGTGCAGCGGTTGCGGGGTGTGCACCAGCGTCTGCCCCAACGGTGTCGCGATCGCCGACATCATTACCATCGCCAAGGCCGCAATGGCCGGCGGCGGTAAAAATTTGCCGATCAGGCAACGCCTCCTCAACCGTCCCGACATGATTGGCCTGCTCGGCGGACGAACCCCCGCCCTGACCAACGGAATCCTCGCCAACCGGTTCCTGCGCGGCCTCGCCGAGCGCCTGATCGGCATCCACCGCAAGGCCCCGCTACCCAAGGTCAGCGGCCCCGTGTTCCGCCGCTGGCTGAACGCCCATGGCCAGCCGGACGGCCCCATGGTCACGTATTATTCCGGCTGCGCCGTCGAGAACTACGATCCCCACGTCGGGATCGCGCTGGTCCGGGTGATGAACCGTCTCGGCTTCCATGTCGAGGCGCCGAGCGAGGCGTGTTGTTCCCTGCCGATGCTGTCGAGCGGCGAATGGGAGGCCGCCTCGAGCCGCGCCGATAAACTCATCGACGAGCTGAGCCCCGCCGCCGAGGCCGGCCGCCCCATTATCTCCACCTCGATCAGTTGCGGCCTGGCGATCAGAGCCAAATACGCCACATACCTCAACCGCCTGGACGACAAATCGAAACGGGTCGCCGGAGCCGTCGTCGACGTCTGCGAGTTTCTGCGCGACGGCCATGACGAAGAACTCGCCTCGTTCCTGACCCCCCTGCCCCTACGAATTCTTTACCACGGCCCATGTCAACTCCGCGGACACCGCATGGGGATGCCGGCGGTGGAACTCCTGCGCCTGATCCCGGAGCTGTCGAGCGAACTGTCCCAAGCCGATTGCTGTGGGGTATCGGGAACCTATGGCTACGACGCCGAAAAATACGACATCGCCAACGCCGTCGGCAGGACGCTTTTCGATCAGGTGGCGGAAACCGGGCCGGACCTCATCGTCTGCGACAGCGAGACATGCCGGTGGAACATAGAACAGGAAACGGGCGTGCCCTGCCGTCACCCCATCGAGGTCCTCGCCGCCGCCATCTTCGGGGAAGACCCGGCGCACAGGGAACCCCTGCCATAGCTCGCCTCTGAAACTTTCCAGGCTTTCCCCAATAATCGGTTGATCCGACATCTATCCGCCGAGCGCCCGGGCCATCTTTTGAACGGCCGGGCGGATTTTTTCCACCGGGGTGCAACAGAATCCCAAGAACAGGCCGGGGCGCGGCTGTTGCTCGTTGAAGTAGAACGATATGGGAAAGCTCGAGACGCCGAGTTCCGATATCTTGCGTCTGGCCACCAAGTCATCGCTACCCGAAGAAAGCCAGCCGATGACGTTCATCCCGGCCCGCGCCGGCGACACGTTCATAATGCCGTCGAGATCGCCGCGGATGGCATCTACGATGGCATCTTGACGTTCGGCGTAAACCTGACGCATGCGCCGAACATGGGTCGAAAAATAACCGTTATCGATAAAATCCGCGAGCACCGCCTGGGGAAGGGTGGACACGCCGCGGGTCAACAGATGCACGGCGGCGCTGTACGCGTCCACCAGTCCCGGCGGCGCCACCAGATAGCCGATACGCAGCGACGGGAAGAGCACCTTGCTCAAGGTCCCGATATAGATGACCCGGCCGTTGCGGTCTATGGTCTGCAGGGGAGCCAGCGGGGCACTGGAAAAGCGGAATTCGCTGTCGTAGTCGTCTTCGACGATCCAACTCTTGTTTCGGGTCGCCCAAGCCAGCAGCTCCAGGCGCCGAGGCAGGCTCAATGTCACGCCCAGGGGATATTGGTGTGAAGGCGCGACCACGGCCAGGCGCGCGTCCGGCTTGCTGGCGATACCGGCGGAAACCTTCATCCCGTTGTTATCGACCGGGACGTTGACGATGGAAGCCCCAAGACCGATGAGCATATCGCGCATGGTCAAAAAGCAGGGGTCTTCCATCAACACCGCATCGCCGGGATCGAGAAGAATCCAGGCTGTGAGACTCAAGGCCATCTGCGCCCCGGCAACCACGATGACCTGGCCCTCGTCACACTTGATCCCGCGGGCATCGCGCAGATAGGCGGCGATCGCCCGACGCAAAGGCGGGTATCCCAGCGGGCTCCCATAGTTGAGCATTTCGAGTGCCGGTTGGCGATGCCGGCGCGCCGTGAGCCGCGCCCAAACGCCGAAGGGGAATTGGTCGTAGGCCGGTTGGTTGGGGACGAAGGCGGTCGGCACCTGTGGCGGGTTGTTGGACCGGGTTTTCGCCACCAGGGCGCCCCGCCGCGACAGAATGATCTCCGGCTTCGCTGGCCCGGTCCGGAGCCTGCCCGGTAGCGGCGGTTCCATGATCTGTTCGCTAAGGTCGGTCCCGACAAAAGTGCCGGCCCCAACCCTGCCTTCGAGAAAACCTTCGGCGATCAGTTGTTCGAAGGCCGTCACCACGCTCGTCCGCGAGACTCCGAGTTGCTTTGCCAGGATACGGCTGGAAGGCAGCCGCAACCCCGACGGCAGGCGTCCGGAAAGAACCGCCTGGCGGATCTGCGCGCCCAATTGCTGAAACAGCGGAACGGAGGAGTTCCGATCCAGGTTGACGAAGGAGAAAAGAGCGACCCCCACCCGTTTCCGCATCGCCCTCCCCCGAAAGAAACCAAATATGCCGCCAGGAAATTGGTATGATCGATATGGCGGAAATGGATATTAACACCAATGCCAATCTGGGTCTAATGTCGGATAGTCGCCACCATCATGGCGGACCGCCGGTATGCCGGCGGTTTGTTATCGACCGGTGCAAAAGAAAAATAATTACGCGGCAACAGCCAAACAGGAGGAGAAGACCAATGTCATTCAGATACCGTAAAGGCGTCCGAACGGGGACCATCATTTCACTCATTGCGGGGCTGGGCATCGCCTTCGCGGCGACGGCGCAGGCGGCCGGTTGCCCGACGGTTGCCGATCCCCAGGGGGTGAAACCTGAACACCCGCAGCAGATGGACCTTGCCGAATTCGAGAAGCAGACGGGCACAAGCCTGACGTTTACCGAAAACCCGTTTTTTGCCGAGCGCGTCAAGGCCTGGACATTGCCGCCGGTCGTGGAACGGCTGCCCTGGGAGCCGTTGGTGGTGCTGCCCTATGACGAATGCGGCAAGTACGGCGGAACCCTGCGCGGCATGGCCCGCAAGTACGAGTCGGGAACCTCGGAGATCCTCGCCTGGCGTCAAGACAACATGGTCCGCATTCTCGACGACGGCCAGACCGTCGTTCCCAACGTGGCCAAGGCCTGGAAATGGAACGACACCTACACCGAGATCACTTTTTTCCTGCGCAAGGGCCACAGATGGTCCGACGGCGCCCCCTTCACCGCCGATGACGTGACCTTCTGGGCCAATGACATCATCAACAACAAGGATATCCATAAGACGACGCCGGCACCTTGGAACATCGGCATGAGGGCCGAAAAGATCGATGATGCGACGGTCAAGCTGATCTTCGACAAGCCCTATCCGGCGTTTTTGAGCTACAACGCCGGGATGGGTTCCTACTTCACGATCTTCGAGGCCAAGCATTTCCTGGCGCCGCTGCACATCGACTACAACCCGAAGGCCGACGAGCAAGCCAAGGCGGCCGGGTACGACGGCTGGGTGCAACGCTTCACCAAGTTCTGGAACAAGTGGAAAGATGCGACAACGGCGATTCCCGAGGGGGTCAGGATTCCGACCCTGGAAAGCCATCTCATGGTTTCGCCGTTGACCACGCAGCGTCGGAACTATGAAGCCAATCCTTACTTCTTCAAAGTCGATACCAGTGGCCAGCAACTGCCATATATCAACAAAATCAACGAACGGTTCCTCAACTCCGAACTCTGGCCCCTGGAGATCATGAACGGCAATGTGGACCAGAAGTCCCAGAACATGCCGTTGATCGACTACCCGATCCTCAAGGAAAACGAGGCCAAGGGCGGATACACCCTGCAACTGCCGCCGGGGGCCTTCGCGCCAGTGCTGTTCTTCAACCAAACCCACAAGGACCCGGTGCTTCGCAAGATCTACGGCGATGTGCGTTTCCGTCAGGCAATGTCGCTGGCCATGGACCGCGACGAGTTGAACGAGGTGATGTTCCTGGGCTTGGGCACACCCCGTCAGGCCGTGCCGATCGGCACCAAGTTCGTAACCAAGGAACAGGAAAATTACCTGATCGAATACGACCCGAAGCGGGCCAACGCGCTGCTCGACGAGATGGGATTGAAGAAGGGTTCTGATGGTATGCGGTTACGTTCCGACGGCAAGCCGTTGACCATTCTTTGGGAGTATACCACCCAGTATACGTATTCTCCCGAGTTTCCGACTCTGATCGCGGGCTGGTGGAAGGACGTTGGGGTCAACGTGATCACCAAGGAGACCACCACCCAGCTCCATCGCGAGCAGGCAACGGCCAATAACTACGACATCCACATGGGATGGTCCGATCCTTACGAGACGATAATCATCTCAAACATCGCAGTGATGATCGTTCCGTTCGAGGACCTGTCGCCCAAGTTCACCCCGTGGCGCGATTGGCTGGTGAGCGACGGCAAGGAGGGCGAAGAGCCGCCCCAATGGGCCAAGAGACTCGACGAACTCGGCAAGGAATGGGTGACGGTCTTGCCGCACAGCGAACGATACCTGGAACTGGGAAAGGAACTCGTAAAAATCCACCTGGACAACCTGATTATCATTGGCACGGTCGGTGAAATTCCGATTACCAATGTGGTCAGCAACAAGCTTGGAAACACCCCCCAGTGGGGCATCGACAACTACGGCTACGGCTATTCATACGCGTACCGCGCCGATCAGTGGTACTTCAAGGAGTAGCTCGTCGATAATCATAGCGAATTGGGCAATGCCGAGTCGGGAATACGCCTCCTGATGAAGCATTGCCCAATAAGTTTCGGTCCGCCATGACAAGGTCCGGATAATCCATGTTCAGCATTGTCATTAACCGTCTCCTGTCGGCCACCCTGATGATGTTGGCCATTTCCGTGGTGGCGTTTACCCTTATCCAGCTGCCGCCGGGGGACTTCGTCGATTCCTACGTCAACAAAAAGCAACAGAGCGGCGTGATCATGACCAAGGGCGAGGTCGCCGATATGCGCCGCAACCTCGGTCTCGACCGGCCGATGTATGTCCAGTATTTCGATTGGATCGGCAACGTCGCGCAAGGCGACTTAGGCTTCTCCTGGGAATATCATCGCCCGGTTTCCGAAGTTATCGGCGAACGACTGCCGCTGACGCTGATCCTGGCTTTTACCACTTTGTTGTTCACTTATCTGACCGCCATACCGATCGGCATATACTCGGCGGTCCGGCAATATTCGGTCGGCGATCATGCCTTCACGGTCCTCGGTTATATCGGCTTGGCGACGCCGAATTTCATGTTTGCCCTCGTTCTGCTCTATTTCGCCCACGTTTTCTTCGGCACCAGCGCCGGCGGCCTCTTTTCCGCCGAGTTCGAGACCGCCCCTTGGTCATGGGACCGGGTTGTCGACCTGTTGGCCCATTTATGGGTCCCGGTCGTTGTCCTCGGTACCGCGGGAACGGCCTTTCAAATCCGCACCATGCGGGCGACGCTGCTCGACGAAGTAAACAAGCTGTACGTGACGGCGGCCCGGGCCAGCGGGTTGAGCGAGTTTCGGCTGCTGATCAAGTATCCGGTTCGGATGGCGATCAATCCGATCGTCAGCACCATCGGCTGGGAACTGACCAACATTATTTCCGGTGCCCCGATCGTCGGCATCGTCCTGTCGCTGCCCGACACGGGACCGTTGTTCGTCGACGCCCTTTTGAATTCCGACCTGTATCTGGCCGGGGCGTTGATCCTCATCTATTGCTTCCTGGTCATTCTTGGCACACTCATTTCGGATCTCTTGCTGGTTGCGCTTGATCCGCGAATTCGCATGGGAAGTACAGCCTAGATGATATCCGCTGGAACCACCGTGATTGCCCCAACCCGAACGGCGGCGGCGCGGCGTACCGACACCGCCACCCACTGGCAGTTGATGTGGTGGAAATTCCGGCGGCACAAGATGGCGCTGCTCGGCGGGAGTGTCCTCGCTTTCCTGGTGGCCATCTCTCTGTTCGCCGAATTCACCGCCCCCTACACGCCACAGGAGCGGACGAGAAAGTACACTCAGGGCCGGCCCATGGGCTTCCACTTCATCGACGCGCAAGGTTCCTTTCACCTGCGGCCCTTCGTCTATGGCCGGGTCACCAAGCGGGACAAAGTGACGCTACGGCTGGTCCCAACAGTCGATACGGACACGCGGTGGCCGTTCAAGTTCTTCGTCCGCGGGGACCGATACAAGATATGGGGGGTGTTCGAAAGCGATATCCATCTCTTCGGCGTCGAGGGAAAGCGGGCGTTCTTTCATCTGCTGGGAACCGATCAATTGGGGCGTGACATATTCTCGCGCCTCCTTTACGCCACCCGGACATCCCTGTCGATCGGCGCCATTGGCGTCATGCTGTCGTTCTTATTGGGGATCATGCTGGGCGGGATTGCCGGTTACTTCGGCGGCATGGTGGACAACCTGATCATGCGGTTGATCGAATTCATCCGCTCGATCCCGACCCTTCCCCTGTGGCTGGCCTTGGCGGCGGCGCTGCCCCGCGAATGGACGGCATTGCAGGTTTACATATCGATCACGGCAATTCTCGCGCTCATCGGATGGACGCATTTGGCGCGGCGTGTCCGAGGCAAGCTTTTGTCCCTGCGCGAGGAGGAATTCATCCTCGCCGCGCGGCTGTCGGGCTGTAGCCACACCCGGATCGTTCTCCGCCATATGCTGCCGTCCTTCATGAGCTACCTGATCGTCGATCTGACGATTTCGTTTCCCTACATCATCATGGCGGAAACGGCGCTCAGCTTCCTCGGGCTGGGCATGCGCGAACCGATCGTCAGTTGGGGGGTTATGCTTTATTCCGCCCAGAACATCCGTTCGATGATCCTGATGCCGTGGCTGTTGATCCCGGGACTGGTGGTCATCATCGCGGTCATCGCCTTCAACTTCCTTGGTGACGGCATGCGTGACGCGGCCGACCCATATTCGACGTGACGGAACGCCAAATGGGCCAAGACACCTTACTGGAAATCGGGAATTTGCGCATTTGCGTCGATGCCGACGACGTATCGTTGCCGATTATCGATGATGTCAGCCTGTCGTTGAAGGCGGGTGAGATCCTGGCGCTGGTCGGCGAAAGCGGTTGCGGCAAGAGCGTGACCGCCCAATCCATCATGCGCCTGCTGCCGAAGACGCTGAAGATTGAATCCGGCCAGATCATCTGGCATTCCCCAAAGCAGGGAAAAGCCATCGACATTGCCCGCTTGGATCCGAGGGGAAATGATATTCGCCATATCCGCGGCGACGAAATAGCGATGATATTCCAGGAACCCATGAGTTCCTTTTCCCCGCTCCACACCGTCGGCAACCAGATCATGGAAGTCGTTCGGATCCACCGCAAGGCAACCAAGAAGGAGGCCCGGGCGGTTGCCGTGGAAATGCTGGATAGGGTGGGAATCCCGGACCCAAGCCGTGTCGTGGACCAATACCCGCACGAACTTTCCGGCGGCATGCGTCAACGGGCGATGATCGCCAAGGCGTTGTCGTGCGATCCGGCCCTGTTGATCGCCGACGAGCCGACCACCGCGCTGGACGTGACCATCCAGGCCCAGGTGTTATCTCTGATGCATGACCTGCAGGGCGAATTCGGCATGGCCATCATCTTCATTACCCACGACCTGGGCGTCGTGGCGCAAGTCGCCGATAAGGTCGCCATCATGTATCTCGGAAAAATCGTCGAGCAGGGTGTGACCCGTGAAATTCTCAAAAATCCCCAGCACCCGTATACGATCAACCTTCTCGAGGCCGTGCCACGGCTTGGCCGGATCGAGGATCGCCAGGCTTTGGTTCCCATCCAGGGGAGCGTTCCCAGCCTTTTCGATCGTCCCGTTGGCTGCCCGTTCGTGACCCGATGCACCAAAGTCATTGCCGGCCGGTGTGAAGTGTCAATTCCGCCCCTGTCGTCGATGTCCGAGGATCATCAGGTGGCCTGTTTTCTCTACGACTCAACAGACACAGTAGCTGTCTGATGGAACCCTTGATCACGATCCATGACCTCCACGTCTCGTTTCCGGTCGGCAAGACCGGAATTCTGGGTCGGCCCAAGGCCTACCTGCAGGCCGTCGCCGGCGTTTCCCTGGAAATCCGGAAAGGCGAAACCCTCGGCCTGGTGGGCGAAAGCGGCTCGGGGAAGACCACCCTTGGGCGCGCCATCCTGCGTCTCCAGGAGCCCACCGGGGGCAAAGTGGTTTTTCACCACGACGATCGCCACATATTCCTTGGTGAGTTGCAAACCAAGGACCTCCGTCGGGTCTGGCGCCACATGCAAATGGTGTTCCAGGATCCCTATGCGTCGCTCAATCCCCGCATGACCGTCCGCGAGATCATCGCCGAGCCGTTGATGGTGAACCGCCTGGGGACCGGCAAGGAAATCCTCGATCGGGTGGAAGAGATCGCCGAGATCTGCGGGTTGGAGAGGGGACAACTGCGACGCTATCCGCACGCCTTCAGCGGCGGCCAAAGGCAACGGATCGCCATCGCGCGGGCCTTGGCGCTGATGCCGGAATTCATCGTCTGTGACGAGCCGGTATCGGCACTGGACGTCTCGATCCAGGCGCAAATTCTGAATTTGTTGAAGGATTTGCAGCGAAAACTGGGCCTGACCTACCTCTTTATCGCACATGATTTGGCGACCGTCGCCTACATCTGCGATAGGGTTGCCGTCATGTATCTGGGGCAGATTGTCGAGTTGGCCGACACCTCGAAGCTCTATTACACGCCGAAACATCCGTATACGGAAGCCCTTATGTCGGCGATACCCGATGTCGACCCGGACCGGCAGATGACTCCCGTACTTTTGAGCGGGGAGCGGCCGAACCCGGCCAACCCTCCGTCGGGGTGCCGGTTTCACACCCGTTGCCGCTACGCCGACCAGACGTGCCGGACCACGCCCCCGGCGCTCCGCGAAATCGGCTTCGGGCACTTCGCCTCCTGCCATTACGCCGAAACCCTGGAGTTGAAAGGGGCGCTTGTGCAGAGCTCGGGAAGCAATTCGGCCGCTTCCGATAATCGACCCGCGAAATAGCAAAGCACCGCGGAAACGTTGTCGCCGTCTTCCTGTCCGCTTCTCGTCAAGAACAATGCGAATGCCATGAACATACTCTTCATAACAGCAGATCAGTGGCGGGGCGAATGCCTGTCCGCGCTGGGCCACCCCCATGTCAAGACTCCGAACCTGGACGCTATCGCCGCCGACGGTGTCTCTTTCAAGCGCCATTATGCACAGGCGGCGCCGTGCGGCCCCTCCCGGGCTTGCCTCTACACCGGAATGTACCTGCAAAACCATCGCTCCGTGCTCAACGGGACGCCGCTGGATGCCCGTCACACCAACGTCGCGTTGGAGGTCCGGAAGGCCGGGTACAAACCGGCATTATTCGGATATACCGACGTCAGTCTCGACCCACGCCAGTACCCACCCGGAGACTACGTGCTCAAAAGTTATGAGGGGGTGTTGCCGGGCATGGTTCCGGTCACTCATTTAACCAGCGGTTGGAAACCGTGGCTCGCCCACCTCAAGGCGAAGGGCTACCGGATACCGGAGAATCCCTTGGCCATGTTCGAGGCTCAGCCCGCATACCCCGGAGCGGAAAATAAGGGCAAAACCTTCGCCCCCGCCAATTTCAAGGCAGAGGACAGCAGCACCGCATTCCTCGTCGACGAGGCGGTCAAATACCTTTCGGTGCGCCAAGATCGCCCTTGGTTCGTACACCTGTCATTCCTTTCGCCTCACCCCCCGTTCATCGTCCCTGAGCCTTTCCACGATCTGTACGACGCCGAAGACATGCCGCTTCCCGTGCGCCAGGCGACGCTGGAGAAAGAGGCGGCCCAACACCCGTGGTTGGGGCATTATCTATTCAACCAGCGGGGAGCAAGCTATGCCTTCGGCTCCGACTCCCGCCGCGACAATCTTTCCCTTTCGGAGCGGGATTTGCGTCAAATCCGGGCTACCTACTACGGCATGATATCGGAGGTCGATGCGCAAATCGGCCGGCTGATAAATTATCTCAAGCAGGCCGGCGCCTACGACGACACCCTGATCATCTTTACCTCCGACCACGGCGATCACTTGGGCGATCACTGGATGTTCGCCAAATACAGTTACTTCGAGCAGGCCTTCCACATCCCCCTTATCGTCTGCGATCCGAAGCCCGAGGCACGCCATACCCGCGGAACCGTCGTCGATGCCTTCACCGAGAGCATCGACATCATGCCGACCATTCTCGAGCGGATCGGCGTGGAAATTCCAGCGCAGTGCGACGGCCGCTCCCTGTTGGCGTTCTGCCGTGGCGAACGGCCGGAAGGGTGGCGGCGGGAATACCATGCGGAATTCGATCTTAGGAGTCCCAACGACGGCAAAGAGGGCCCTCCCTTGGGATTGGAGTTGAAACAATGCATGGCCAACATCATCCGCGGTGAACGGTACAAATACGTTCATTTCGCCGCTCTGCCGCCCCTGTTCTTCGACCTTGAAGAGGATCCCGACGAGTTCAACGACCTTGCCGCCGACCCCGCCTATCAGGGGCGTGTCCTCGAGTACGCCGGGAAGATGCTGAGCTGGCGCATGGAACACGACGATCCGGCTCTTACCGACTTGCACCTGACCCGCGATGGAATCGTACAGGTGCCGCGGTCTAGATAACGCCATCGACGCAAACGCTTCCGAAAAGGCCTGTTCGCAAAAACGGGAAATAGCCCGATGGTCAAGGTTGTTGGACAGCTAAAGACAAAACTCGAAAAAGCCGGAAGTCACTTGGAATTGCGCGCCGGCCCGGCGTATGCGAGTGTCGTCGCCGAGCGCGCCTTCATTGGAATCCGCAACGATATCGAACGGCCGCCTTCACGGCGTTAGCAATGACCGAGGCATCCTTGGAATCCCTCGACGGCCTGCATGTGGATGTCGCCATCGTCGGCGCCGGGATCAACGGCGCCAGCGCCGCCCAACACCTTGCCGCCGCGGGCTATCGCGTGCTGGTCGTCGATCAGGGCGACTTCGCCGATGGCGCGACGAGTCGCTCCAGCCGGCTGCTGCATTGCGGGCTTCGCCACCTGGCGACGGGGTCGAACGTTTGGTCGTATCTTTTGCGGCCCGATCGCTTCGCCCGCGCGCTGGGCATCGCCAGCGCCGACATGGCGGCGCGCGACGAGATCGTCCGGACCATCCCCCACCGGGTACGGTCCTTTAATTTCTGCCTGCCCATATACTCCGACGATCCCTATGCGCCCTGGCAATTGGACGCGGCGTTCGCGCTCTTGCGGCTGATGAGCCCCAAGGGCGTGCCGCTCGAATATCGGCGTTACCGTTCGAGCGACCTGGACGCGGTTCCCATAATCGCCTGGCTGCGCGATCCCGGCAGACTGCGCGGTGTCGCCGTATTCCGTGAATACCAGTTCGATTGGGCGGAACGGATCGCCCTGGACGCCTTGTTCGATGCCCGCCGGATGGGCGCCGAGGTCCGCAACTACACGCGGCTGGAGAAGTTGGAGCGAACCGACGACGGGGGCTGGCGGCTGACCCTGGCGGACGGCTCAACGGACGCCCGGGTGACGGCCGATCTCGTCCTCGACCTGGCGGGGGCGTGGGTCGACCGGGTGATCGCTAAATCGGCAATCGAGGTGCAACCCAAGTGCCTTGGCCTGAAGGGCATTCACATCGCCGTCCGTCTGCCCGACGCCTTCACCGATTGGGGCCTGTTCGCCTACAACAGCATCGGCGAGCCGCTCTACTGTCTGCCCTGGCGGGGGATGCACTACATCGGTCCCACGCGGACCCCTTTCGACGACGACGCGGCGGGAGTGGTCGCCACCGACCAGGAGATCGATTGGATCATCGGCGAAACCAACCGCGCCATCCCGAAGCTGGGGCTCGGGCGGGACGATGTGCTGTTCACCTGGGCCGGTGTCCAACCGGCCACCTACGACGTCCACGACGCGAAGGGAAACCGTGAGATCAAGATCCATGACCTGGAGGCGGACGGCTTGCCCGGAATACTGGCGCTCACCGGCGGCCCCATCATGACCCATCGCCATGTGGCCAGGCGACTGGTCGCAGCCGTCGCCAAGCGCCGGGCACCGTCGGGTCGACCACGGGAGCCGAATTTCGAATCCGATGATCCCACCGCCGAACGGAGCGCCCGAGACGAACAGCCGAAGACCCTGGCGGATCTTCTGATGCGCCGCCTTGGCGTGGGCTGGGAAACCGACCAGGGTTTGGCCCTGGCCCGCCCGGTGGCCGAGGCGGTGGCGCCCCATCTTGGCTGGTCGGCGGCCCGCATCGACGCCGAGGTGGCGGCCTACAAGGCGCATCTGAGTTCCGCGCGCAGGCGCCCCGGTGATGTCTGAAACCCTGGAACCATTCGCCCATGACTTCCCGGCCCGCTTCGACGTCGCCATCATCGGGGGCGGGGTGGTGGGGTGCGCCATGGCCCGTCGTTTCACCTTGGAAGGCGCCAAGGTCATCTTGTTGGAGAAGGAACCGGACATTCTGAGCGGCGCCAGCAAGGGCAACAGCGCGCTTCTCCACACCGGGTTCGACGAACCCGCGGGCAGCATCGAGTTGGCGTGCGTGAAAGCCGGTTATTCCGAATACCTGGAGATCAGGAAACATTTGAACCTGCCTTTGCTCCACACCGACGGATTGGTCGTTGCCTGGGACGAGGAGCAGCGCGCCAAGATGCCCGGGATCCTGGAGCACGCCCAAGGCAACGGTATCGAGGGCGTTCGCCGGGTCGACGGCGCCGAGTTGCGCCGTCGCGAACCGTACTTGGCCAAGGAGGCGCTGGAAGCGGTGCTGATCCCCGGCGAACACGTTATCGATCCGTGGTCGGCGCCCCTGGCCTATCTTCGCCAGGCCATCGCGATGGGGGCCCAGGTCGCTTTTTGCTCGCCGCTCGAAGGGGCGGCGTTGGACGGTGAAACCTGGTCTCTCGAAACGCCGAGAGGACGGCTGCGCGCCGGCACGGTCATCAACTGCGCGGGGCTTTACGGCGATGTCGTCGAAAGGCACTGCCGGGAAAGCCCTTTCCGGATCAAGCCGCGCAAGGGGCAGTTCCTGGTCTTCGACAAGCCGGCGCACCGGTTGGCAAACGCCATTATCCTGCCGGTGCCGACGGAGAGGACGAAAGGTGTCCTGGTTGCCCGGACGGTGTTCGGAAATCTCCTGGTCGGCCCCACCGCCGAGGACCAGGACGACCGCGACAAGGCCGACGTCACCGAGGAGGTCCTTCGCCAACTCCGCCGGCAGGGGGAGCGCATGGTCCCGTCGCTGGCCGGGGAGTCGGTCACGGCGACCTACGCCGGGCTTCGGCCGGCCACCGAACACCGCGATTATCAGATCTCCTCGGTACCGGAAAGGCGTTGGATCTCGGTCGGCGGTATTCGCTCGACGGGCCTGACCGCCTGCCTGGGCATCGCCAGCTACGTCCACGACATCTATCGAGGACACGGAAACTGCCACCAACGCCCCGAGGCGGTGTGGACCCCGGTCCCCAATCTGGCCGAACACAGGCCTCGGGACTACCGGAGCCCGGGATACGAAGAAATAATCTGTCACTGCGAACTGGTCACCTTGCGCGAGATCGAGCAGGCCCTGGATGGACCCTTGCCGGCCCGCGACATCGGCGGTTTGAAACGCCGCACCCGGGCCATGATGGGCCACTGCCAGGGTTTCTACTGCGGGGGCCGCGTCGCGGCGCTGACCGACAAGCGATTGCAACGGCCGCTCGCCGTGGGGAAGGTGGCATGATACAGGCCCCCAGGCGCGTCGCGGTCGCCATCATCGGCGCCGGGCCCGCCGGGCTGGCCGCCGCGATGACGCTGCGCGACGCCGGGATCACGGATCTCGTCGTCCTGGAACGCGAAACCGAGGCCGGCGGCATTCCTCGCCATTGCGGGCATCCGCCCTTCGGGATCCGGGAATTCGGCCGCCTTTTGACGGGGCCGGGGTACGCCGCCCGGCTGCGCGCGGCGAGCCGCGATATCGAAGTACGCACCCGCCACGCCGTGACGGCGCTCCATCCGGGGGGCGAGTTATGGCTGACGACCCCCGACGGCCCGCAAACGATCCATGCCCAACGTGTTCTCATCGCCACCGGAATTCGCGAAGCGCCACGCTCCGCGTACTTGGCGTCGGGCACGCGACCGATGGGCGTTTGCAACACCGGCGCCTTGCAGCAGTACGTCACCCTGCACCGCCTGGTCCCGTTCAGGCGGCCGATCGTCCTGGGCACGGAACTGGTCGGCTTCTCGGCGCTCCTCACCTGCCGCCGGGCGGGGATCGAGCCGGTCGCCATGATCGAGGAGGGCGACAGGGTAACGGCATGGCGCCCGGCGGCGCTGTTTTCCCGCCTGGTCATGGGCGTCCCCGTGTTGCTTGGCGCGCGGATCGAGGAAATCGAAGGGGATGTGCGGGTGCGGGCGGTGCGAATCGGAACCCGGGATGGCGCCACACGCCGCTTCGAATGCGATGGCGTCCTGTTCACCGGAAAATTCACCCCCGAGAGCGCCCTTGTCCGGCCCAGCCATCTGACCCTGGATGGGGCCACCCGGGGGCCGGCGATCGATCAGTTCGGCCGCTGTTCGGACCCCGTCTATTCCTCCGCCGGCAACGTTCTGCGGCCCGTGGAGACGGCGGGCTGGTGTTTCCGGGAAGGTCGCCGCGTGGGCCGGGCGATCGCCGACAGCCTCCGCGGAGACCTCGCCGAGCCGGCAAACCGCATCCCGGTTGGCCATGCCCCGCCGGTCGAGTTCGTCGTCCCGCAGGTGGTTTCCCAGCCCCTCGTCGATTCGATGCTGCCCGAATTCGGCTTGCGCATGGACCGGCCGTGCCGCGGCATCCTGGGCCTGGCGGTAAACGGACGGCGGCTGTGGTCGCGAAAATTATCCGCCTTGCCCGGGCGGCGAATTCGAATTCCCCCGCTGGCGGTCGGCGGCGAAGCCGTCGAGACCCTGCGCATCACCTTGGTATGAGGGGGACTCCGGGGCGGCTGATTCGCCCGGCCATCCGCGACATGGCGTTCCGGGAATGGGCGAAGAATCCCCGGTAGGATGGGCACAGGTAGTTGAGCCGCCGCCCGCCCTCGCGATCGGGCATGAATCGGTGCTTCGGGCATCCCCCGTGACAGAGTCCCAGTTCCGGGCATTCCCGGCAGTCCTCGGGAAGCTCGGCCTTGGCGGCGGCGAAGGCCTGCTGGGCCTCGCCGCGGGCAAGGGAGTCGAGGGGAGTGTCCCGGATGCTGCCCAGCCGGTAGTCGGGATAGACGTAATGGTCACAGGCGAAAAGGCTTCCGTCGTGTTCCAGCACCAGCCCCTGGCCGCAGGTCTCGGCGAAAACGCAGAGAGGACTGGGGAGCCCCAGGTGGAGGGCCAGCAGGACGTCGAAGGACTGGACGAACACCTTCCCCACGTCGCCCCGGGACCATTCGTCGAAGACCGCGCACAGGAACGTGCCGTACCCCTCGGGGGGGACCGACAACGCGCTCATGGGCCATTGCCGCGTCGACCCGGGGCCGACCTCCCGGCCCTCTTCATCGACCCGCTCGACCAGGGGGATGAACTGCATGTGGCGGACCCCGATCCGTTTCAGGAAACGATAGATTTCGCCGCCCCGTCCGGCGTTGGCGGCGTGGACGACGGTCAACGTGTTGAAGGCAACGCCATGTTTCCTCAACAGCTTGACGCATTTCCGCGTGGCGCCGAAGGTGGGGCGTCCCTTGAGGTCTTTTCGAAACCGGTCATGCACCGTCCGTGGACCATCGATGCTCAAGCCGACCAGGACCTCGTGCTCCTTGAGGAACCGCGCCCAATCCCCGTCCAGATGTCCGCCATGGGTCTGGATGGCATTGGTGATGCGCCGGCCGGCCGGGAGATGCCGTTCCTGAAGACGGAAAGCTTTCTCGTAGAAGGTCCGTCCCAGCAGGGTGGGTTCGCCTCCCTGCCAGGTGAACTCGATTTCGGGCCCCGGCTGGGAAGCGATGTAGTCGCCGATGAAGGTCTCGAGGAGGGTGTCACTCATGCGAAACGCCCTTCCCGTGTCCAACAGGTCCTTCTTCGCACGGTAGTAGCAGTATTCGCAGGCGTAATCGCAGGCGGGACCGGCCGGCTTGGCCATGACGGTGTAAGGGGCCGGTCGAGGGGCCGGGGGATGGTGTTGCGCCTTCATCGTTCCCTGATACCAACGGTCCTGTAAAATCGGACAGGATGATAAGGTGTATTCCACCGGATAACGGAGGAATATACCTTATCATCCTGTCCGATTTTACAGGACCACCTCACAGCACGCTATGAACAATAGGAAATCCCTCAACACCTATCCCGTGAAGCAGGTCATGGGCGCGGCGGGGGCGGTGCAACTGATGAAGCGCGCCTTCGGGCTGTCGGAGGCCGATATCCTGGGCGGCGCCGGCCAGCTCGAGGTGGCGACCGCGGTCAGCCCGCTGCAACTGGTGATCGACGACATCGTCGAGGCGGCGGATCGCCACCTCCGGGACTGACAGCGGAAGAGAAGAATTATCACATGGCCATCGAAGACATCTACCGGGCGGTTCTGGAATTCGAGGACGAGGCGGCGGCGCGGCTGGTCCAGGGCGAGATCGACGGCGGAACCGATACCCGGTGCATCCTCGATGACGGCCTGATCGCCGCCATGGACGAGGTCGGGGCGTTGTTCGGTGAGGGCGCCCTGTTCGTGCCCGAGATGCTGATGGCGGCCCAGGCCATGAAGGCCGGGCTGGAAGTCCTGCGTCCCCACCTGGCGGAGGCCGACTGCCAACCGGCCGGGGTCGTCGTCATCGGCACCGTCAAGAACGACCTCCACGACATCGGCAAGAACCTGGTGGCGATGATGCTCGAGGGCGCCGCCTTCAAGGTGGTCGATCTCGGGGTCGACGTCGAGGCCGCGGCCTTCGTCGAGGCGGCCCGCGACAACCAGGCCGACGTGGTCGCCATGTCGGCCCTGCTGACGACCACCGTCGAGGGGATGCGGACCACCGTCGCCGCGCTCAGGGAACGCGACAACCGGATTCGGATCATGATCGGCGGGGCGCCGGTCGATCAGGCCTTCGCCGACGACATCGGGGCCGACGGTTTCGCCGGCGACGCCCCGGGCGCGGTGGCCCTGGCCCGCCGGCTGAGCGCCGGCTGAGGCGCGACCGGCTTACCCCGACCGGGCGCGGGCGTTGAAGTCGTCGATCATGGCGTCCCACGCCGGGACCAAGTCATGCAGGCGGCGCCAGAAGCCCTGGTCGCGGCGGGCCTCGAAATCGCCGACCTCCACCCCCTGCTGCTCGACCCAGGTGTAGTAGCCCAGGTTGAAGATCCGTCGGCGGTCGAGGTGGGACAGCTCGGCCAGGTGGTCGGTGCCGACGCCGGCCAGGTGGCGGCCGAAGGTCTCGGCGGCGGCCAGGGCGTCGAAGCCGTCGGGGAACTCGGCGGTAATCGTCTTGTCGCGCTCCGAGGCGTACATCCCGGCGCCGTCGGTGGCCACCGTCAGCACCGCCTCCCGGGGTCCCAGCCCCAGGTAGCGGGCGGTCTTGATCGCCGCCAGGACGTTGCAGATGGCCGACAGGCCGAGGCGGCCCAGGCCTTCGACCAGGGAGCCGTCCAGCCCCTTGCGGCGGCGCAGGAAGTGGCGCCCCACCGGGGTGTTGAACAGCACGTTGAGGGAATCGGTGCTGCGGTCCGAGACCCCGGCCACCAGGTCGGTGTTCATGACGTTGTGGATCAGCGGCAGGTGCTTGTCGCCGATGCCCTGGATGTTGTGCTCGCCGAAGCCGGCATAGAGCAGGGTCGGGCATTCCAGCGCCTCGACGGCGACAACCCGCGATCCGTAACGCTCCTTGAGGCTGTCCCCGGCGGCCAGCGTGCCGGCCGAGCCGGTGGCGGCGACGAAGGCGGCCAGCGTCAACTCCCCCCGCCGTGCCCGCAGGTCCTCGAAGATGTCGGCCATCGCGCCCCCGGTGCACAGGTGGTGGATCAGGTAGTTGGCGAACTCGCTGAACTGGTTGAGGACGACCGCGTCCGGGTCGCGCGCCAGCTCGGCGCAGGTGTCGTAGATCTCCTTGACGTTGCTCTCGGTGCCCGGGGTGCGGATGATGTCGTCGGCCTCGGCGACCCACTCCTCCAGCCACCGGAAGCGCTCGGCGCTCATCCCCTCGGGCAGCACCGCCACCCCCCGGCAGCCCAGGATGCGCGAGATCGCCACCCCGCCCCGGCAGTAGTTTCCGGTCGACGGCCACACCGCGCGCTGGGCGGTCGGGTCGAAGCGTCCCGAGACGAGGCGCGGGACCAGGCAGCCATAGGCCGGCAACACCTTGTGGGCGCGTATCAGCGGGAAGGTGTCGGCGGTGGCGACGACGATCGGCGCCGCGACCCCGGTCAGCGCCTCGGGCAGCACCAGGTGGGACGGCACCGGCGTTCGGGCGGTCCGCTCATCGTCGTTGTACCAGTGGACCCGGAACAGGTTGAGGGGATGGACGGCGTCGGGGTCGAGGCCGGCCAGCCCGGCGGCGACCTCCCGGGGGATGGTTTCCGGCTCGGCCAACTGGGCGAAGGTGGGAAGCACCACCCCCGCCCGCCCCAAGTGGCCGGCGGCCCGGTCGCGGACCGTGGCGTCGGCGACATCGCATTCGAGTCCCGTGAAAGCCATCATTCCGCATCCTTGGTCGAGGGTGGCTGGTACGTCAAGCAGCGACACGTCAACATCGCACCCGATCGCTTTTCGGATCATAGAGGGGTTTCAGGCTGGCTTTCGCCGCAATGCGCCGCCCCGCGACGGCAACTTCATAGGGCCGTGACTCCACATCCTTGATGTTCGCCCCCAAGGGAATCTCAACAGAGCCCAGCCCAACGGCGCCCCCAAGTGTGTGGCCATAGGTCCCGGTTGTGATGTGGCCAACGACCTTGCCATCACTGAATATGGGCTCGTTGTGGTAGATGAACGCGTCCGGTTCCTTGAGCAGGAACTGGAGAAGTCGACGGCCGGCTCCTTGCTCACGACGGCGCAGCAAAGTGTCCCGCCCAATAAAACCGCCGGGCTTATCGAGTTTACAGGCAAACATGAGGCCCGCTTCCAAAGGCGTGTCATCATACCCGATATCGTGCCCCCAATGCCGGTATGCTTTCTCGGTGCGCAGGGACTCCGCGGCGTGGAAACCGATCAGCCGTGGCGGCGGAGCCCTGTCACCCGATACCAACAGCTCGAGCAGGTAGCCCGCCACCTGCCGGAGGCCCGCTACCTGCTGGTCGACAAGGCCTACGACGCCGACCACTGGCGGGCCTGGCTGGAGGGACGCCGCATTCGGCCCGTCATCCCGAATAAGGAAAACCGCAAGCAGCCCTACGACTTCGATGAACAACGCTACAAAGACCGCAACGGCATCGAACGGATGTTTGGACGCCTCAAGGACTTCCGTCGCGTCGCCATGCGCTACGACAAAAACGCCGACAACTTCATGGCCGGCTTATACGCCTTTCCACAAACGTTGAGTCTTTGGTTGCGGGGGTACGATACCCGCTTTACCGCAGTATCCGAGTTTTGCGCCTTAAGGCGGGAACCGCCATCCCCTCCCGGCCAATTTCATGCAGGGACAGGTTCAGTCGGCCAGGCGCGCGAAGATAGCCGCAAATTCGTCGGCTGTGTTTCGAACAGCCTGGACCGGATACCCAACACTGTTTCCCGCAAGGTCATCGTGGTCTTCCCATTTTCGGGTCCCCTAACGTGGCCCGTTGTGGTCGTCATCGGGCAGGATATCCCGAATGGTTTGGTTCAGGGCATTCAGGTCCAAGGGTTTTGGCAACACCCGATCCGCGCCCATGTGCTTCGCAAGATCAAGGTAGGTCATGTTGCGGGTTCGCCCTCCGCCCGAGATCGCGATGATCTTGACGTCCGGTTTTTCCCTGCGGAGTTCGATAATTGTCTCTATCCCCTCCTTTTTCGGCATGATCATGTCCGTGATGACAAGACCGACCGGTCGGGCGCGGAACAAGGCCAGTCCGACTTGGCCGTCAGCCGCCGTGAGCGTCTGGTACCCCTTGTGCGTCAGGTACTCCGCGATTTCTTCGCAGGCCTGGGGATCGTCGTCGATGATAAGGATTGTCTGCATCGTCTCCCCCGCGCAGAGCAACTCATGCGATGGTACCATGAACAGGGCGCCATAACCATGCTGGTCCTTGCCCAGCCGAAGATTGGCACCGGACACTATTTGTGACATCATTTGGGGTGCCCACCCGGAGAACACACACAGGTGGCCGATCGGACACGCTGTGTTCCCCGCAGGCCAGGAAACCGGGAAACTTCAGGGGCCCACGATAACATCGGATCGATCGCTTTTTCGTTGAAGAAACGGTGCCATGGCAAGAAAATCCGGCAAGTCGCTGCGTAAGGAATTTTGGGAAAGGGTGGCGCGGTTCGCACAGCGCGCCGCCGGAAGTGAGGAGAAGAAACCGGGGCCTTCGGCAGAACCCAGGAATCACGGTATTAAACCAATCGACGTGGCCGGCTTCGCGGATAAGGTGAAACAGGTTCTTGACCGGCAGGGAGTAGCAACGGGAGGCACCATATATGTCGTCGACCTGGGCCAGTTTCGCGAACAGCTTGGCGACGAATGGCCCAAACTTGCGGACAGGGTCGAAATGATGGTCGATGCTGAAATTCGGCGCCGGCTGACGCCTGTGGATTTGTACGCGAAGCTGGGCGGGTCGGCCTTCGTTATCGTGTTTGGTGGTTTGACTGAGGATGAGGCGAAGCTCAAATGCGCTCTCATTGCCGAGGAAGTACGCAAGCGTCTGGTCGGCGTGGACCCTGCCCTGAAAGACGTTAAGGTGGGATCGGCAGTCGCTCACCTTGACCGGAAAACATGGGTCGAGGACATCGACCTAGAGAACCTTATGCAGAAAATAACCCAAGATCAAACGGACGAGACCGTTCAGACGCCCAACTTTCGTTGGCGGGAAGGCTCTCCCCGGGGCACCGGCCAGGACTTCGGCGGTGCGCCAACCTTACAATGGCGGACGCGGCGAAATGTGCTCCGGGGTTTGCGCCCCGGGTCGGACCCGTTGCCATCGGATTCGGAGTCGGCAGATGCGGTGGCCTCTTCCTTGGAGTCGACCAGCATCCATTTTATCTACCGCCCCATGTGGGATGTGCGGCGAGAAGTGCTCTCCACGTACTTCTGCCTGCCCGTACTGCTCGATTCTTCCGGCGAGGGCATCATTGACGACGTCCTGCCCACTGGGAGTACGGTCGCGGAAGTCGTGGACCTCGACATCCTGACGCTACAAAAGGTGATCGGCGACCTGAAGGCTCTCGCGGAAAAGAACCGCCGGTTGCTCGTTGGTCTGCCCGTGCGTTTCAGGACTCTGGACGCACCATTGGCTCAACGAACCAGGCTCATCGATGTCTTGCACACCGTTCCCGACGAGTTGCGCCGGCTGCTGATCGCCGAAATTGTCGAGGTTCCGGACGGAACACCCGGCATTCGGCTTCTCGATATTGTGGAGACAATCAAGCCCTTCACCAGGGCGGTGTACCTGCAAACGAACCTCGGCCTACGGAATTTTTCGCGGCTTGGCGAGATGCGCATCTTTGCCGTCGGCCTCGATACCCATCGCCTGGAAATGGACGAGGGCGATTGTATCGAAGCCCTGCAAGATTTCGCGGAAGCTGCCAACGCCTTGGGGCTCCGTACCTATATCCATGGCTTGCGCTCCCTTAGTCTGACCGTGGCGGCGGTCTGCGCCGGTTTCGATTATGTCGGCGGAGATACCGTAGCTTCGATCATCGATGCCCCGGAAACAATGTACAGATACCGATTCGAAGACCTTTTCAGAGAACTCGCCGAGAGTGCAAAGGTATTGGCTGACTCTCGCCAATAAACGAGTGGCCTGAAACCGGCGGCGCAATAATCTCCTACTGAAGCGGCCGGGAGGATATATGGCATGGATTGATGTCGGCGTGTACGATTGGCGTGTCATCATGAGGGGCTGCCAGCGACGTTTGTATCTAGAGCATTTGTTTCTCCGCCAGCTCTAACTCGGTTCGCAAGCGGTTAATAAAATGGTTGATTTCGGATTTTTCGGGCTCGGTGTTTTCGTCCCAAGAGTCCAGATAGTCTTCCAAATCCCCTGCAATTTCGCTGACCGAAGAAAACCCGAAGGTCGCTCCTGCTCCCCTTAATCTATGGGCCTCGGCTCGGATGCATTCTAAGGCCTCAACGGCTCTCTCGCGGGACTCATTTGCCCGCGCCAGCTCAGCTTCCATATTTTTTAGTCTTTCGGCGAAGCGCTCAATAAACTGGACGCGCAGCTTGGTGAAGACTGCGTCATCATCGTCAATGGGGCCTAGTCCCAACTCCGCCCTCCATTGTGGTGCGTTCACCCATCCGTGCCGGCCGATGTCTCAGCCAACGTTGGCGACAACGAAGACGAAATTATATATACTTGATTACTCCCTGTTAATCACCCCGGGTTTGCGCGCGCCATGACCGACGCAACCTATTCGATTCTCATCGCCGACGACGACGAACTTCTCGTCAAGCTGCTCGAGCACAAGCTCGGACAGGAAGGATACCAGGTGACCAGCGTCGGCAACGGCGAGGAGGCCCTCGACAAGGTCGCCGCCAACAAGCCCGACCTGATCGTGCTGGATGGAATGATGCCCGGCCTGGACGGCTTCGAGGTCCTGAGGCGGCTTAAGGAAAACGAGGAAACCCGTGATACGCCCGTCGTCATGCTGACCGCCCGGGGGATGGAGCGCGACATCGTCGCCGGACTCGACCTCGGCGCCGAGGAGTACATCGTCAAACCCTTCCTGCCCGCCGAACTCATTACCCGGGTCAACCGCCTTATCCGGGACAAGGGCTCCAGGTGAAAGCGCGCTTCAAGGCACTTTACGTAATTGCGGCGCTTTCGTTGCCGGTCGGGCCGTTGACGCCGGGGCTGGCGATGGCTGCGGAGGATTTCGATACCCTCTACCGCACCGCCCTCGAGGCGCGCTATTCGGGCGATTTCGCCGCCGCCAGGGACTACCTGGAACGGGCCCTGGCGCTCAAGCCCGACCATGTGGAGGCGCTGTACCATTTGGGGCTGGTCCGGGGGTTTCAGAAGGATTTCCGGGGCGCTTTGGAGACCCTGAGCCGGGCGCTGGCACTGGCGCCCGGCAATATGAACGTTCGCATTGCGACGGCCAGGATCAAGGGATGGAGCGGCCGGCTGGCCGAAGCGATCGACGAGGCCAAGGGGATCGTCGAGGACGCGCCGGCCAACGTCGAAGCCCGCAACCTGCTGGGCCGGTTGTTCTATTACCGAGAAGACCTGGACGCCGCACGGGCTGCCTTCAAGGAAGCCGCCCGGTTGGCCCCAAGCGATCCGGAAGCCGAAAAAGGGCTCGCCGACGTCCGCCGGGCTCAGGAGGCCAAGCTTCTCCCTGAACCCGTTGAGGATTTCCGCTGGCGCCTGGACGCCGGCTACACCGGCAGTGAATTCTCACGCAGCAAAAACAAGGGCTGGCACGAAGGAAACCTGCAGCTTTCTTACGGCTTGACCGGGGACACCAAGGTCCACGCTCGCGTTGAGAGAAGCCGGCGCTTCGGCTTGACGGACACCTACCTGAGAACCGGGATCGACTACCGCTTCCTTCCCTGGCTTCGTGGATATGCCCGGATCGGCGCTACTCCCAGCGCCGACTTCCTGCCCCGGTGGACGGCTGACGCCGGCGGATCGGTGCGCATCAAGGAGGGCGGAGAATGGATAGGAACGACCCTTCTGACCCTTGATCTGCGCCAGCGCCATTACGTCACCGGGGACATCAGGAACGGAGATCCCGGGGTCCAGATTTATTTTTTCGATGGATGGGCCTGGGCGACCGGCAAATGGATCAACTCCTATGACGTCCGTGCCGACAAGCGGCTTACCGGTTGGTCGGGAAGGGGCGACTGGCAGGTCGTGGACGGTTTCCGCGTCTTTGCCGGCATGTCGCGGTCGCCGGAAACCGATCTCGGCGTGACCGTCGACACCCTTTCCAGGTTCGCCGGTTTGAACGTGGACATAACCCCCGAGTTCGGCGTCAACCTTGCGTATACCCGGGACAACCGCAAAGGATCCTACATACGCAACGTGGTTTCCGCCGGCCTGACTTTCCGTTTCTAAGCCCTGCCGATATGCCATTGCTTCAGTCAATCTGGTGGACGTCACTGGCCCTCGCCGGGCTGTCCGTCGTGATGATGTCCGTGCTGGTCCTCCGCAAGGTGCGCATCCTGAAGAACGAACGCTGGTGGGAGAAAAGGAAAGGCGAGATCGCCGGGCGAATCATGGAATGCCTGGACGCGCCGGCGGACGCGCCGCTCGTACTGGAAGTCCGGGACGACCGTGACGTCCGGCTGGTCACTGAAATCGCCTATGAATTGTCCGGAACGGTCAGGGGGGAGACCCGCCGGCGCCTAACCGACCTGTTGGAAGAGGTCGGCGGCTGGGAGGCCAACATTGCCCTGCTCAAATCCGGCAAGGAGAGGTTGCGCGTCCAGGCCGTTGAAAGCCTGACGCTCTTTTCGGGGGAGAACGTCAAACACGCCCTTATGGACGTTCTTCAAGACCCTTCCCAGAACGTCCGCTTCACCGCGGCCAAGGCTCTGATCGACATCGACGCGGAACTGACCGTTTCCGACCTGATCGAGAAGCTGGACATCGGGGGCAAGGTAAACCCCCGCGCGCTGCGCGAGATATTCCGTAAAATCGCCCCGGGCTCGGTGCCGGAGTTGCTGGAAATCGTCAAGGGTGATTACCCGGAGGCGGTCAAACTGCTTGCCATTGACGCCCTCGGCCACTGTAACGACTTTACCTTGATCCCCGCCATCGCCGCCCTGGTTGATTCGCCTTCGGTGAACGTCCGCGCCGAAGCCTTCAGGGCACTGACCGCCCTCGGCCACCCCTTGGCCCTGCCCGTAGTGCTCAAGGGGCTTTCCGACGCGTCCTGGGTCATCCGCGCCCAGGCGGCAATCTGCGCCGGGCGGATCGGCCTCGGCGAAACCCTGCCGGTCCTTTCCGGACTCCTCGGCGACGGGAAATGGTGGGTGCGCTACAGGGCGGCTTGCGCCCTGAAGCAATTGGGAGAAGACGGGATCGAAGCGTTGATGAACGTCAGCAAGGACGAAACGCGGGGGGCCAGAGCGGCAAAGACCGCCCAGATGGTCCTGTTCGAAGAGAAACCGCCATGAGCCTGGATCCGGAAATCCTGCGCGGCTGGGTGGAAATCGTCGCTCTGCCGGTCTCCACGTTCATCATCTCCGTTTCCGCGGTTCAGAACATCCTCTATCTGGTTCAACTGGTCATCGCCCACGGGTTCCTCCACGGGCGGCTGCTGGTGCGCGGACCGTCCAAGACCTGGCAGATGTACAGCGAAACCACAATGCCCATTTCGCTGTTGGTTCCGGCCTACAACGAGGAACCGACCATCGTCGAAAACATCCACTCCTTGCTGGCCCTGCACTATCCCAACTTCGAGCTGATCGTCATCAACGACGGATCCAAGGACAACACCCTGAACGCAGCCGTAAAGGCCTTCGGCCTCGGCCCCCTCATCCGTCCCTATGAGACCGAGATCCCCCACGCCAAGATCCGCGGCCTTTACGGTTCGCACCGTTATCCCAACCTGGTCGTCGTCGACAAGGAAAACGGAGGCAAGGCCGACGCCTTGAACGCCGGGATCAATCTATCGCGGCTCCCCCTTTTCTGCGCGATCGACGCCGATTCCATCCTCGAGTCAGACGCCCTTTTGAGGGCGGTCCAACCCTTTGCCGAAGATCCCGACAGGGTGGTCGCCGTAGGCGGCACCGTGCGCATCGCCAACGGCTGCCAGGTGCACGCCGGGCAGGTGGTTTCCATCGACATTCCCAACCGCCTGCTTCCCCTTTTCCAGGTGGTCGAATACCTGCGCGCCTTCCTGATGGCGCGGATAGCGTGGAGCCGTCTCAACGCCTTGATGCTGGTTTCGGGGGCCTTCGGAATCTTCCGCCGAAGGGCCGTCCTCGCCGCCGGGGGCTACAACACCAAGACCGTCGGCGAGGACCTGGAACTGATCGTCAAACTCCACAGGCGGCTCAAGGAGAGCGGTACCGATTACGAGATCGTCTATGTGCCGGACCCGGTGTGCTGGACCGAGGCGCCAGCGTCCCTCAGGGAACTCGGACGCCAGCGCATGCGCTGGCAGCGCGGTGCCCTGGAAACCTTCTTTGCCCACATCAAGATGCTGGGAAACCCACGTTACGGGGCCGCCGGCCTGATCGGCTACCCCCACATGCTGCTGGTCGACGCCTTGGGGCCGCCGGTCGAGTTCCTGGGCTACCTGCTGGTGCCGGCGTTCTGGTACCTGGACGTCCTCAGTTGGGATTTCTTCGTCGCCTATCTGGCGCTTACCTTCGTCTTCGGAATCTCGATCAGCGTCGGCTCCCTGTTCCTGGAGGAACTTGAACTGAAGAAGTACCCCCGCCCGAAACACCTGGTGGTCCTGACCCTGGTCGCCGTCCTCGAGAACTTCGGTTACCGTCAGATCAACAACGTCTGGCGGATGGCCGGTTGTTGGCAATTCATTGTCGGCCGCAAGGGGAAATGGGGCGAGATGACCCGGGCCGGTTTCGAGAAGTCCTAACGTTTGGTCTAAGAGGGTTGCGGAGGCTCGATGCCACCGAGGGCTCTTTGCATTTTAGCTTCGCCGCCACCATGGCATCGGCCTCCGCATTCAGCTGCGGCCCGGGACGTCTGCTGGCATCGTCCCGGAGCGCGCGAGGGGGAAACCCTCATCCTTGCGGAGAACGCGTGGTCGTCAAGAAGCGCTTCGAGGAGCCTTCCAGCACCAGGCAGGTGAGGTTGTTGCTCGCATAGGCGCCAGTATCGATACCAATTCTGTTGTCATGAATATCCGGCGTGTCCGTCACCGAATGCCCGTGCACAACGACCATGCCGTAGTTCGCGTCGGAGAAAAGAAATTCATCGCGAATCCACAGCATGTCTTCCGGCACCTGTCTCTCCAGCGGTTCATACGGATTTACCCCAGCGTGGACGAAAAAATAATCCCCGATTTCCAGGCTCAACTCCAACCGTGACAGGAATTCCAGATGTTTCTCCGGGAGAGAATTGCGAATGATTTCCTGGAGATGCGGCAAGGGGGGAGCGGAGGATACGTCTTTGGAAATACTGATACCGTAGCTGTGAAGCATGGCGTCCCCCCCAATCTTCAGCCATAGCCCGCCGGCACCCACGTCGTTCAGAAATTCGAGAAACTGTTCCTCGTGGTTTCCCTTCAGATAGACACACTCAAAACCGTCGAGCGGGTTATCAAGCAGAAAATCGAGAACTTTCCTGCTCTGTAATCCGCGATCAATGTAATCTCCTAAATAGACGACTACCCTTCGAAACTCCGGCACTCTCTTATCCGCATCGGCGCGGATCGAATCGTGTAGTCGCCGCAACAGATCCACGCGGCCGTGTATGTCACCGACCGCATAGACAAGCGTGCCCTCGGGAACGTGTGCGTTTGCTACCGTAACCCGTTCTCGTATCCCCAGGATTCGTCGAATCAGCTTGTTGCCCATGTCGTCTCTTCGTACATGCGACTCCCAGATTCCAGCTTATGGATTCTCGAGCGCCAAAAGCGAGAAATAACTATAATGAATTTCTAGTTGCGGATAACAACCCCTTTTGAATTATTGCCTAACACCGTTAACAAAAAGGCGAGAAAATATGAACACAGAATATTAATAATATATATTTTGCATTGCCATGCCACAAAAAAATGGTTAAGGACGCCAGATGAAGGATTCGGATGGCCCAGTGGACGGGCTCTGAATGATGGCGGGAAGACCATTCTTTTCCGACCCGACAGGTAAGGAGCGGCGGCAGGAACTGTTTCGGCGGCCTACGGTAATGACCTCGGCGGTGGTTTTACTGCTGCTCATGACCGTAGGTTTGTTTGAATTGGCGCCACGCTACGAACCCACCGGCCCGGCCCTATTGAGAAACGGGTGCTTCAAAGAGGGACTCAAAGAGTGGACTGTCCATGGCGCCAAGGGCACGGCAACGGTGAGTTCCGGGGTGGTGGTGCTGGAAAGCCGCGACCCTTCGCGCTCGGTCGGCATCCGCCAAGAACTGCCGGCGATCCCGGGACAGCAGACGTTGATGCTGGAGGTCGAGGCCTCGACGGAGGGGGTGCGGCAAGGCGCCAAGTCGTGGCACGATGCGCGCATCTATATTGTCGGCCGTAACGCCGAAGGAAAATCATTGTGGGAAACCCATCGCATCGCAACGCACCTCATCGGCGATAACGCTTGGCGTCGTTATTCAGGGGCCTTCCCGGTCACCGAGAATGTGAAAGAGGTGATGGTCGCGGCACAACTGATCCGCACCACCGGGATCATGAAGCTGAGAAACCTGCGTCTGTATCCGGTGAAGGAACGTGCCACCTTTCGTGTGGCTGTGTACGTCCTGCTGGCGGCGTGGGCCGTCACCTTGGCGGGGATCGGCGGCTATCTTCTGTGCGCTATCGGATCCACTCCTGTGCGCGGCCTGGTCGCCGTCGTCACCCTCGGCATTGTCGCCGGAGCGTTGATTCCTGGTCCGGTGAAGCAGGAACTCCTGACCTCGGTATGGAGGGAGTATGAACATCTTCTGCAGGCGATGGCGGGGTACTCTCCCGAGATTTCAGGGCTGAATTGGAGTGGACCGGAGTATCTGTACCTCAATACCAGCCAGATCGCTCACTTCGCCCTGTTCTTCGCTCTCGCCGGGCTTGCCCATTTCGCCTGGCGGGCAGGCGGGCGCGCCTTTCAGTTGTTAAGCCTGCTGCTCTTCGGCGCGGTCACCGAGGCGCTTCAATATTTCGTTTCCGGCCGCCAGGCGACCGTGCAGGACTGGTTGTTCGATGCCGGCGGCATTCTTCTCGCATTTGCTCTGCTGAGCATCTCTGGCATTCGTCGAAACGTTCCCGCGGCTGGACAGAAAGGTCTTCGCCGATAGCGAATAGATTTCCATCGACCATGCGGTAATACCAACGGCCATAATCACTGACTCTTCCAGCCATCCTTCGACACGCCGCTTGCGCGGCTGCTCAGGATGAGGTTTTTGTTGAAAAATAAAGAGATGCCTCATCCTGAGCAGCGAGCGAAGCTCGCGTGTCGAAGGATGCCCACAGGTCAATATTAATGTCGGCTGGTATTACATCCGAAACGATAAAACAAGCCGATCAGCCCGAAATTTATTCGACGGTAACTCGGAAGACGAAAGGAGACTGCGGTCCTCCTGCGACCACTCTGTTATCTCCGTCCCGCAGTGTCGTGAAGTCCTTCGGAAAGTTTACGCCTAGGCTGTCATCGTTGACTTTGGTGCCAAGCGCACTCCCGAGGTCGCGAACGCTGAAATTCCCGACCGCCATCTTCTGTATGGAAAAGTGCAAGCGCGACAAACGGTATGGCCGAGAGTCCTCCAGTTGGAGGCCAACTCCCCCCCCGTCCGGCCGTTGACGATCTTCGCC
>CAZWEZ010000002.1:118514-122465 GCA_964632795.1 uncultured Thalassospiraceae bacterium
CCGATCGGCCCCCCCCCCCGCCTGCTCATTCCGGAACGACGGTCAGAGCCGGCAAACCCTTGCTGAGGGCCCCTTGCCTCCTGAAGCTCCTGTTCATCGGGCTTTCGCCCTACAATGAAGGGGAAAAAAACGGGCTGGAAACCTTCGTTTTCCATTTGGGTGTCGAGAAGCTCCGTCGATGAATAAACCCTGATCTGCTTCGAATCAGAATGGGAGATTAAGGGCTTCGTCTCTGCTCCTTCGCTCCTCGCCCGGATTTCCGCCGCCTTATCCGAATCGAAGATGGCAACATCCGAGGGCCGCCGAGAGGTCTTGCGAAGCCGTTCACCTAGCCGCTGAATAAGATCGTACGAGCTTTCAGGTTTGGTTGCGACGCGGCGGATGAATTCATCCCTTTCCAATAACTCTACGACCGTGTCGTCTCTGATCGAACGTACGGTCTCTGCGCGTGCTCGGCCAATTATGGCCCCTATCTGGCCAACGAATTCGCCGGCCTTGATAATTCCGGCCACATAAGCCTTGTCATCAACGGTGCGTACGATTTCGACCGCGCCCCTGACTATGAGCGCTACACGGTCACTCGCCTCCCCCTCGAGGAAAACAACCTCGTCGCGTTTGAATTGGAAAAGCCCCGTTTCAATCGACATCGTTTGCATGCCCCTCTTGGTTGCCACCACGGAAAGCAGAAAAATAGGTCAACGTGAATATAGACGTGATTGATATGACAACCCCCTAGACGACGAGACTGATATTGCTCCGCCGTTGACAAACAACTACCGCAAATTATTGTAATATAATTATCGCGTTGGAGTTATACCCCATCACGTACGGTGGCGCCACCAGTTCTCGATGCTGATCGAGAAGACAGGCTGGTAGTGCCTGATTTTACTGGCGGGGACGACCTGCTTGATCTGGTTATCGAGCACATATGGCTGTCCTTCGAGGAAAACCACCGTTATGGCGTGGCCGATCTTCAGGTTCAGGTCATTTACCGCCACTACCCGGATCTCATCGTTCTTGAAGCCGAGTTGCAGCAGGGAAAGGAATTTGGCGATGGCATAGTCCTCGCAATCGCCGAAACGCGCGAAGAATTCACCCGGCGAAGCCCAGTAGTCCTTCTTGCCCCAATTGACCTGGTCAATGATGTACTTGGCCTGATTCATGTATTTGTTGACCGCCTTGACCTGGGTTGCCTTGTCCTTCCCCCTGAGAGAGTCGAGGAACGCCATCCACTTGTTATAGTGACATTTGTTCAGCTTGGTTGCCTCGCAGGAACCATCCACTTTGGCTCGTTCCTTGGTATAGCGTTTTAGGGCAGCCAGCCATTTCTTGAAGGGCCTCAGGTTGGTCGATTTCGTTTCCTTGCTGTTGAAGAAGCTGGGGCTGAGCTTCTTGCCGGCATCGGCGGAAGTCAACGGCACCATCACCAGGGCAAGAGAAACGCCGAGAATGCCCATCCACTTGAACCAACGGCGCGTATAAAGAGAAACTCGCATATTCCTCAACCAGCAAATGTCAACCGGACCGCGGTACGAAACAGTTCGGCCCCGGTCGAGTAAAAATATCCTGGGAGCCCGTTGCTGAATACCCTACCACGCACACCGTAACGATACGTCAGGGGTGATTTCGTCTCCCATCATGCGGAACGGTCACCTGTCCGCGTATCATCGCTCAGTTGAGCAACCACTTTCCAGCCTTTTTTCGTCTGCAGACGGACGCCGAGTGCAGTTTCCTTGGATTGTGGACGGCGCAGTGCAGAGCCCATTCGCCTTCGCATTCCTCAAGGCCGTCGCTGTCTACTTCTCATTTTTTTTCGTCGAAGCGGAACGGCAGCGAGAAATACATGATTGGCAAATCCTCCTCGAGCAGGCCGGCAGAAGGTATGACCGCAAACCGGTAGCCGCCCTGATCAACTATCTGGACAACCGGGACGGCACAGGGAAATGGAACCACTTCCGTGAGCACCCGACTGTGGCGGCGGAATGACCGGCATCGTGATCTTGAGATCCGGCCCGGACCCACGGGCCACGGAAATGGCCTGTACGACCAATTCACACCTCCAAGGCCCCTCATCGGGGCCGCGTCATGTATGATACAGACCACTAGTATAGCATCAGACCAGGCTATGCAGGTCTATCCTTCGGGAGAATGTTTGTTATAGTCTTTCATTTCGAGCATTTAATAGCTCTCCGTTTTGAAAAGGCGACAAGATGAATGCGCGTTCTACTCATAACGGTAAGATATGTCCCGTCATCCTTGCGGGCGGCTCGGGCACCCGTCTGTGGCCGTTGTCACGTGCCCTTTATCCAAAGCAGCTGCTGTCGTTGAATTCCGACCAGAGCATGCTTCAAGAAACCGTGCGGCGGGTAACCGGCGAAGGCTTCGCCGCACCAATGGTGATCTGCAACGAGGAGCACCGTTTCCTCGTCGCCGAGCAACTGCGCGAGCTCGATGTCAGGCCGTCGGCGATCGTTCTCGAACCGGTAGGGCGCAATACGGCCCCGGCCGCGGCGGTGGCCGCGCTGCTGCTGGCCAAGGCGGATGCGGACGCCGTCATGCTGTTGTTGCCGTCGGACCACGTCATCCAACGAATCGCCAAGTTCCGCGCGGCCCTCGAGGTCGGTGTTTCGGCCGCCAGGAACGGCGCCTTTGTGACCTTCGGAATTCCCGCCGCGTCGCCGGAAACGGGCTACGGGTACATCCACCGCGGCAACGCGCTCGTCGACCTCGGCGGCTGTTACGAAGTCGACCGTTTCGTCGAGAAACCGGACGCCGAAACGGCCCGGCAGTACGTCGAGGCTGGAGATTATGATTGGAACAGCGGGATCTTCATGCTTCCAGCGACAGGTTACCTCGACGAGTTGAAGCGCTTGAAACCAAAGGTGCTCGCGTCCTGCCGGAAAGCGGTAACGGGCGCGCGGAAGGATCTGGATTTCCTGCGCCTGGGCAAAGCGGCCTTCACCGATTGCGAATCGATTTCCATCGATTATGCGGTAATGGAGCACACCGACAAGGCGGCCGTCGTTCCGGTCGAGATGGGATGGAACGACGTCGGGTCGTGGTCCGCGTTGTGGGACCTGGGAGAGAAGGACGAACAGGGCAACGTGGTTTCCGGCGACGCCATCCTGCATGGAACCCGCAACTCCTATGTCCGCGCCGATGGGAACCTGGCGGCGGTCGTCGGGGTGGAGGACCTCGTCGTCGTCGCCGTCGACGATGCCGTGCTGGTTGCGGCGCGGGACAAGGCAAAGGACGTAACGGAGATCGTCAACCGTCTCAAGCGCGAAGGTCGCGACGAGTACGCCGTGCATTCCAGGGTTTACCGCCCCTGGGGCTACTATCAGCGCATCGACGCCGGGGATCGCTTCCAGGTCAAGCAGATCGGCGTCAATCCCGGCGCCAAGCTGAGTTTACAGATGCACCACCACAGGGCCGAGCACTGGATCGTCGTTTCCGGCACCGCCAAGGTGACCCGCGGCGAGGAAACTTTCCTGTTGGAGGAGAACCAGTCGACATACATCCCGATCGGCGTCGTTCATTCCCTGGAGAACCCCGGCAAGATCCCCCTTCGCCTTATCGAAGTGCAGTCCGGGGCTTATTTGGGCGAGGACGACATCGTTAGACTGGAGGATCGCTATGGGCGCGAGGAGAAGGCCGGCGCCAACCGTTGAACGGGACCCAACGGCGCCGACCGGCGATGTCTCATCCGATCGGTCTCAAACGACGCGGTTTGTCGAGGCTTGCGGGACTGCGGTCCGGCTGATACCAACCTGCACTAATAATGACTCATAGAGATCGCCTCGGCGTGCCGCCGGGTAGGAGGAAAGCCGCTGGCGATGCGGTGACATCGTCAAGGCTTTCCGACGCCCTCCGGCGGTACGCCGAGGCGACCGGAGCGGCGGCTTTCCAAGGCTTTCGGACAGCGTCGCGCGGCCCTTGTGATGGGCCGCC